>CALIIW010000260.1 GCA_938018185.1 uncultured Saprospiraceae bacterium | reverse complement strand
GTGATAATTTCTCCATTTGGCAATTCAATATAATCTGCATCCAATTCAAAGCCATTTCCTTCTTCAAACTTGCTTTTCAATAGAGTCTGAAAAATGATTTCTCCTTGATCATCAAACTTGATCATATATGGATCTATCTCTCCATTTTCCCTCTGATAGCCAGATTGGAAAAAGTTTCCATCTTTAGAATTTCTTAAATTATTTCTACCTTGTTCATATGTTCTTTCGTTTGTACTATCAACAAACATTTGCAAATCAATTGTTTCTCCATTTTTATTGATTTTTTGCAGATAGGAAGAAATTACATAGAAGGAGTCTACATCATCTAAGCCAATTCCAGAAACAAAATAAAAAGAATCATTTTCAACCAAGCTAAATGCTAAAGAAGCTTCAAATTCTAAAGAATCAATTTTGTTAAATGTGATTTGGCAATTTGCTTTAACAACAAATAGTGCCATAAAAAATATGATCAATATTTTTTCCAAAAAAGAAATCATTGAGAATTATTTTTATTGGGCAAACTTACAAATAGTAAGTTTGCCCAATGTACCATTATAAAATTACTAATTTAACTTGGATACTTTTGTCGTGCTTTGGGTAAATAGAGACATAATAAACACCTTTATCAAAGGTGCTTGTATCTAGATTGAAAGTATCAGAATCAATAGATTTTATGGCTTTTATTTGTCTGCCGTTTAAACTGTGGATTTCGATTGATACAGTATGCATAAATCTGTTTAAATCAATAGTCACATGATCTGTAGCTGGATTTGGATATAACAAAACCTTTGAATCGGCAGCCTCCTCAGACCTTCTATATTGAGCTTCATCACTAAATCCGCTATCACTATTGTATTGATGAAGATATACTTCGTTAAAAAAGAAACGTAAAATATTGGCTGCATGCCTATTTCCTGCTTTTGAAGAGGATTGAGCAAGTGTTCTTAAAAGATCTTTGTTGGATTCATCAAGAAAAACATAACTTTCATAATTATTATCCAAGGTTTTTTCCAGTTCTTTTAATACAATAAGATCATCCAATTCTTCATCCTTTGGCATGTACATATAGTCTTTGTAAATAATATCATTCAGTATAGTCAAGCCCTCATCAAATTTATTTTGGGTAAATAATACCTGTGATCTTTTAAGATCATTTCTATAGGAACCATCAGCTGCTAGCCATTGATTGATAGCGTTATAATCTCTATTTTCTTCTAAAAACAATTTTTTTATTACACTTCTAGTTAAAGTCTTTATTCTTTCCTCCCAAAATGTTATCTCATCATACAATTCTGACCTCACAGAGTTTTGGTTCAGGCTTGACTCCAATAAATTTAGATTTGTTGATGACCAATATGATTCTTCAAATAAAATTTTATTTAGTCTGGAAGATCTCAGTAACTCCGGATTCTGCAAAAAGATGTTTACAAGTTGTGCTTCTGAATATTTTATATCTTTTAAATCTATTAAGGTTAATGCTGCACTTTCTGATAGAAAAGGTGAAATGTTTTGGATGCCATTTATTACATCTTGAGCATTCCCATTTTGTATTTCAACGATCAAACTTTCTGTATTTCCCCCATCTAATAGTGTAAAATACTCTTGCGTTTTTTGATGCCTTTCATTCAATAAATTTGAAAGCATTCCTTCTAAACAGGAGGGCCCAAATTCTGGGCATGGATCAATTTGATAAAGGTCACAAGGGCTATCTTCATCTGCTGACTGTAACCCTATCCCAGAACTATTGAATGGTACTTTACAAGGTTCATCTTCATGAATATATATAATCGGTAAAACCTCATTAACAATATTATCATTAGACCCATTAAAACAGTTTGCTGCCGGAACATACTTGCCTTTAGAATTAATATAACCTTGATAATATCCTATCCCTTGATCCCCACCGTAAACTTGATCATTTTCAACAGCAATATCTACGAAGTTTCCTTCAAATAGATTACAATAATATTTAAGTCCTATGTTTTCCAAAGTAGGATGTCTGTTTGTATGATAGGGACGATTACCACGCTTTAATCCTTTAAAATAATTACTGACTACATAATTGGGTTCAACCCCAGAATCTATTATATTTATTCCAAGATTGTCACAAAATGAGTTGATCATTCCACCTGAAGATTCACATTCTAAAAACTGATTTTCAGCTATCCTGTAGCCACTGCATCCACTTAATTTTATACCTTCATAATCATTCGCTATAGCTGGAAGACCTAACCTAGGTCCTACAGTGAAAATTGAATTTTCAACAAGTATATTATCTACGGAAATTGAAAGAATACCAAAATGATTTTCTGAAAATTCTGAATTCCTAACACTAAAAAAATTTGCAGAACTAACATTTCCAGCATCAATACCCTCTTTGAATCCAGAAAATTTACTCTTTATTGGACCTATTGCTTGCGGCTGATTAGGCGGTGGATTATATTCATCAATTCGATACTGAGCATCACAAGATTCAATACCATGCCCTCTAGCTGAATATGGAATTGAACTTGACTGATTGTTTTTAAATCTACAACCTAAAAAAGTCACCGTTTCAATAGCCCACATGGAAACATGGGTGTCAAAATGACTTGCAACTAGATCTTCATTTACTACAAAATCAGTATTAGCAAAAAAGCTTGAGTTAGGAGTATTATTACCTATGAATTCAACAGATTTTTTATTATTAATGAAATTTGAATTTACAGATTCAACATATGCTCCATAATCAGCTTTTATACCCCTATACGCATGTTCAATTGTACCATCATCTATTATGACTTGAGCGTGAAGATTTGGTGAGGAATTATTACCAAGAGTACCACGTGCTCTAACTCCACCCCAATGCCCTTTTCCACCAATGCAATATTCATTTGTATTGGTAAGACGAGCTCCATTTATTAAAATTAATTCAGCTCCTTGGGCCACATTAATTATAACATCATCTTCAATAAAAACATTGGCCCCGTCAATTGTTAATGATGCACCTGTAGAGATGTAAAGAGTACAAGCCAAGTATCTATCATATTTCCAAGTTCTATGATCAGTGATTGGATCATACTCTCCGTTTGCTGCACGGACAGCTTTACCTGCGTCAATTATTTTTGCAGTCACAGGAGGAGTATGATCATTTGCATTGGTTGGTAACTTGGATGCAGTTTCCTTAATAATTTCCTCTACAGCTGGCGGTTGGAGGCAATTATTTACCGAGTACA
>CALIIW010000259.1 GCA_938018185.1 uncultured Saprospiraceae bacterium | reverse complement strand
AAAAGAATCAAGCCTATCATAAAAAAGGTAATCAAAGCCAAGATACTTTGACGCATACTACCTGTATAATCCGAAATTATTCCAAAACAAAACAGCCCAATAGAGCTTGCAGTTTTTTCTAAAACATCGTAGAAGCTAAAGTATGATGCTGTGTTTCCTTCGTCGGCAGGGATCAACTTAGAGTAGGTCGATCTTGACATGGATTGCACACCACCCATGACCAGACCAACAGTTGCAGCAATAACATAAAACTGCCCTTTGCTCGCAACAAAGTAAGAGGCGATACAGACGGCTGTCCAGATTACTATTATCAAAACTAATGACATTTTATTTCCTGCAGCATTGGAAATTTTAGAAAAGAGCCAGGCTCCAAGTGCACCGATGACTTGAAGTAATATTATCAATTGAATTAACTCCGAGGTTTCAAAATTTAATTCTTCAATTCCAAATACAGAGGCCATAGAAATGACAGTCATGACACCAGCAATATAAAAGAAGAATGAAACCAGAAAAAGTGAAGTATTCAAATTCCTTTTTAGGGAATTAAATACAAGTCTCAACTCATTAAAACCTTTAGAAATTAAATTTTTACTAATCCCTTTAGAAGAGTTTTGTGGGAGTCTTTTGAAAGGAATTTGAGACCAAGCCAACCACCATAACCCAACCAAAACAAATCCCCATCTCATAACTACTAATTCGTCAGGAAATCCCAATTTTTCATAAAAAGTAATCATTGCAAGGATAAATATTAATAGGAAAACGGAGCCAAAGTACCCGTAAGAAAACCCTTTAGCACTTACCGAATCAAATTTATCCTTTGTTACTATTACAGGTAAATAGGAATTATAAAATATTTGTCCACCAGCAAAACCGATTAAGGCAAGGATTGAACCTAGAAGTCCAATCCATAAATAATCCATTCCATAAAAGAAAAACAAGGAGATACAACTCAAAGATCCCAACCAGGTAAAAGCTTTCATGAAAGTCAATCTCTTTCCCCCATAATCTGCAATCCCACTTAAAATAGGAAGCAAGAGTGCTATAATAATGTAGGCAAAACTTATGGAGTAGGCCAATAGTGCGTCATCCTCTATTTCTCTTCCAAAAAAGACAACTTTTTCATCAACAACCGCACTAAAATAAATAGGAAAAACTGCGGTTGTTATAACTAAGGCGTAAGCAGAATTTGCCCAATCAAACATTGCCCAAGCTTTGATAACTCTTTTATCATTTAAAACAAAATCATCTCTTTCACCTACCTTGATTGTATCCATTCTTCTTCTTTCACGTCAATATAGGGAATAAATTTTTGTTCAATTATTAATAAGAGTGGCAGATGGTTAAGAGACTTTCAATAAATTCCTTAAATTTAGTGTAATGTACATCGGGATATTATCTAGAAGCATACAACTTTATTCAACAAGAGCGCTGTTTAGAGCGGCTCAAGTTAGAGGCCATAGGGTTAGGGTATTTGACTATTTAAACTGTGATATCCTTATCAAAGATGACTCCCCAAAAATAATTTACGGCGCAGATGAAATTCCAGAAATGGATGCTGTAATCCCCCGAATTGGTTCTTCCAATACCTTTCACGGTGTAGCTGTTGTAAGGCAATTACAACAAATGGGGATTTTCTCAGCGGTTGATGCAGATGCCATAGTTAAATCTAGAGATAAGCTAAATAGTCTTCAGTACTTATGCAATCAAGGCTTAGGTATCCCAAATACCCTCTTTTTAAATAATTACACCGACACAAAACATATTATCGAAAGTATAGGAGGTGTTCCTGTTATTATAAAACTTCTGGAAGGCACTCACGGCATTGGGGTGATTCTAGCAGAGACTTTCAAAACCGCAGAAGCTATCATTGAAGCTTTTTCTAAAACAAAACAAAAATTCATTCTCCAAGAATTTATAGCCGAATCCAAAGGCTCAGATGTAAGAGCTTTTATTGTTGATGATCAAGTGGTAGCCTCAATGAAGCGATCTGCCCAGCCAGGAGAATTCAGGTCAAATTTACATAGAGGTGGTAATTCTATTTCCCTACCTTTGAGCTCTCAAGAAGAAGAAACAGCGATTAAAGCTTGTAAGTTGTTAGGACTAAAAGTTGCTGGTGTGGACATGCTTCAGTCAGATCGAGGCCCTTTGATTTTAGAAGTAAATCCTTCCCCAGGTTTGGAAGGAATATCCAAAACAACAGGAGTAGATGTAGCTGGAAAAATTATTGAATACTTAGAAAGAAATACTACAAAGCAAAAACAAATGGCTTTGGATGAAATCGAATAGACTATATGAGCACTATAAGCATCAATAAAACTAAAATTCCATTAGGCAAAAAAGAACAGATCAAAATTAATGTTGGCAGTCTGGCTTCAGGTACAAAAATCGACCTACATGTTAACGTATTCAGATCCAAAAATCCTGGCCCGACCCTTTTGGTCACTGGTGGTGTACATGGAGATGAAATAAATGGAATAGAAATAATCAGGACTGCCCTAGAAAGAAATTACTTTGACAAACTTGAGAAAGGAACGGTAATCGCCATTCCATTATTAAATGTCTACGGATTTATAAATTTTTCAAGAGAAACACCTGATGGCAAAGATGTAAACAGATCTTTCCCTGGCAACTTAAATGGATCCCTTTCTTCCAGAGTAGCGAGATCCTTGACAAAAGAAATCTTACCTCTTATCGACTATGGTCTAGATTTCCATACTGGAGGGGCTGCGAGATACAACTATCCCCAGATTCGATACACAGCATTTCACGAAAAAAGTAAAGAACTAGCTCATGCCTTTGGCGCGCCAATAACAATTGCAAGTACCCCTTTGTCAAAATCATGGCGTAAAGTTGCCATGTCTAAAAACGTCCCAGTTTTGGTTTTTGAAGGCGGCGAATCATTAAGATATGATGGCTTCACCATTCAAAAAGGTTTAGAAGGCATTAAAAGAGTCATGTCAACTATTGGTATGTTAAGTGAAGAAGCAAAACCATTGAATACCATTCAAATCAATAAAATGTTGTGGCAAAGAGCTTCACAAGCAGGCCTATTTCAATGGACTAAACAATCTGGACAATGGGTGATTGAGAACGAACCGATAGGTTTCATCAATGACCCTTATGGTAGAGAAAAGACAATTATTAAAGCAAAAAAATCTGGTTACATTGTAGGGCATAACAACGCACCAGTAGTTAGTTTAGGGGATCCACTATTCCATATTGGGTACGATTGGGATTAAGCTTAGATAAAATTCAAGTATGAAACATTTGTTCTTAATGGCTGCTTTGTCAATGATATTTTCTTCGATTATGGGGCAGTCAATTTTACAGAAAAAAGTAAATGCTTTTACCAAGGTTACAAATTTGGCATCAGCTAATATAAGCATCGATGTCAAAGATCTGAACAGTAATAAAAGTTTGGCTTCTTTTCAGTCAAACAAATCTCTAAGTCCTGCTTCATCTGTTAAACTTTTTACAACAGCTATTGCTCTTGACAAACTTGGTGAAGATTATACATTCGATACAGAACTAAGATATTCTGGTATGATAGAAGCTGGAACCTTAAATGGAAATCTTTATATCATCGGTTCTGGAGACCCAAGTTTAGGTTCTGATCAAATGGATGCTGGTCTTCGCATAAATGCATTGTTGGAAAAAATGCTCCAAGCAATTAAAGCAGTTGGGATAAATAAAGTGAATGGACATATCGTAAGTGACGTCTCCTGCTTTGACTCAGCTGTCATTCCTCCTTCCTGGCCTTGGATCGACCTGGGAAACTATTACGCTTGCGGTGCTCATGGTTTGAACTTGCATGAAAACTTATACTATTTATTTTTTGACCAAAGCCCTAAAATTGGTGCTACTCCAGATTGTTGTGGCACTGATCCGGATATTCCTAATTTAACCTTCATAAATGAACTCGAAACCGCTGGACCAAATTCTGGAGACAATGCTTACATCTATGGTGCACCGTATACTTACACAAAATTCATAAGAGGTACCATCCCTGCTGGAAATGGTAGTTTTAAAATAAAGGGATCTATTCCTGATCCTCCACTTTTAATGGCGCAGCTACTTAAAAAAGAACTTGAAAAGTCTGACATTCAAATTAGTGGATCTGCAAGAACCTCCTTTGCAAAATCACCAAAAGGAAATTCCCTTTTTATTCATGAATCACCAGGGCTACAAGACATAGTCAATCGAACAAACTTAAAGTCTGTAAATCTATACGCAGAAATCCTTTTGAAAACTTTGGGCAAAGAATTTAAACAAGATGGATCTTTCAATCAAGGTCTCGAATTTATCAATGAATATCTAAAGAATAATGGCTGTGACACAAAAGGACTTTTTTTGATGGATGGTTCTGGGCTTTCGCCGAATACTGGCGTGTCCGCTTCCCATTTTACACAATTATTAAAAGTAGTTTTTGACAAAAAAAAGCTTTACAACAATTTTAAGAAATCCCTTCCAGTTTCTGGTCAGTCAGGCAGCATGAAACGTCTCTTAATAAATACTCCTGCAGCAGGAAATCTATTTGTAAAGTCGGGCTCTATGGAGCGAGTTAGATCATACACTGGCTTTGCCTCAACCCAATCCGGCAAGACCCTTGGTTTCTCAATTATAGTAAATAATTATGAAGGATCTAGTAGACCGCTTATTAAAGAGATTGAAAAATTGATGTTGGAAATTTATAAATTGTAATTGTTGGTTGTTAGTTGCTCGTTGTTGGTTGCTGGCCAATAGCTAAAAGCAATAGCCAATTACAATCTACGCACAGCAAAACTCACTTCCTCTCCCAAATCCCTCAAGACATCTCTGACTAAGTAATCAAAATTATAATTTTGGGGATTAAAATTATCTGTAGGCAAATTTGAAGGTAAAGCCCTTCTGTCTCCAGATTGAAAAAAGTTTTGCTCTTGTACGTCTTGATCGTTTCGTCGGAATATTCTATCATAAATTGGCCGCTGGTCATCTCCTTCAAAGATCCAAACTTGAGCGACCGCATCAACACGATAGGCATATCTCACTTCTCTTACAGTTGCTTGTACTTGTTCATAAATCGGTTCTTCTCTAGTGCCTGTAGTGTCAGCTACCGTATTGTATCCTACTATCACCCTATCAGTGTAAGTTCTTTGTCGTTCTGACTCAACAACTTCGTCTTTATAAACTTCTTCCAGAGAAATTATAAGTTGATATTCTGCAGAAGAATTATTAGTAAAACTTGCCCAATCAGTATTTCTTAAATTGACATCATTTTCAAAATAAGAAAAATTAAATCGTTCAAAAGATCGATTATTGATTTGGACATAAAATTCTCTGTGGCCCAAATCCAAGCATAAGGAGGACATTGAGTCTAGATTTAATGTTCCGTCGTCATAATCCATTAAATTCTCAACTTCATAATAAGCTTTTCTGACATGCGCTCTATCACCGCTTTGATCAAAATCAGCCATATGAATTTCATATTTATTCAGATGGTGAACAAATAATTTTTCTCCAAAGGCGACATACCATTTGTCTACATCTATTGCAGTAACATCTTTATCTAATATTTGCCTATAGGCTAAATATTTTTCTTGTCTGCCCGCATAGGTATTTAACAAGTCAACACCTTCTTGCCAATCTTTTGCTTCATTGGAAATAAATCTAGATTCTAATTGCTTTTTTCCTGTATTGAGATAACCATTCAAAGATTTTACAAAAAGATCTTTATCTGAAGCACTTAGCTTACCTTTCTTAGCTTTGGATTCCAATGAACTAAGCACTTTATCATATGCTCCTTTTTGCAAAAGTTCTTTTGGTGATTTGCAAGAGCAGATCATTGAAAAAAATAAAAGAGTGCCCAAAATCTTAATTAAAGAATCTTTCATAGTCAAAAATATTATGTCTTGTAAGGCCTAATTACGAATAAATAATCAAAATTTGATGCATAGCGGTCAAGCAAAGCTGGCTATCTATTTCTAAAGCTAAGATACTTATAAAAAAAATACATTTATCAGTAATTGATATAGTCAGAATTCTATTTAAGACTTGTATATTTACGAAGAAGTTGTTTTAAAACAACTATAAATAAAGACAAGATAACGTATGAACAATTGCTATTATTTAATACTTCTCATTTGCCTATTCTTATCCTGTGAAAATGAGTTAGGAAATAGCACCAAGTATCCAATAAAACAATCTCATTCTCATCAGCACCATGATGGCACTGAACATGATCACAAACATGAAAAAGCGAGCGAAATTAAACGTTCATTAAAAGAAACACTGGCAGGTAATCCAAACGACAAGAGTATTTATTCAAGTAAAAATAGATCTGATTGGCAAAGGCCAGATCTCGTTATCAATCATCTTGGATCTTTGAATGGAAAAGTACTTGCCGACATTGGTGCCGGTCCAGCTGGTTATTTTAGTGCCATTATTGCCAGTGAAACAAATGTCGAAAAGGTTATTGCATTGGATATTGACCAAGGTTCCTTAGATTTTATTAATAAACTTGTAAGAGAGAATCCAAGTCAACTAGGAGGAAAAATAGAAACTAGATTGGCTGAGCCACAAAATTCTAAATTAAATGACAAAGAAGCGGATGTAATATTAATTTCTAACACACTGACTTACATCGAAGATAAAATAAGTTATTTAACGAAATTGAAAGCTTCCATGCCAACTGGTGGAAGGCTCGTTATAGTAGACTATAAAATGAAGGAGATACCAAATATGTTTCCTCCTTCTTCAGAAAGAATTCCACTTTACGAAATGGAACAAATAGTCGACAATTCAGGCTTTAAGAGAATCGTTTCTGATGACTTGACTTTACAATTTCAATATGTAATTGTAGCCTTGAATCCTTAGGCACAAAGCTTACTTTAAAGGAAACTAGATTGCATTTAAAAAATTAATTCTATATGGTAACATTACCACCAGAAAAGCTTGGTTCTTTCTACTTAGGTGCTAAGTATGATATTGAAAAAAAAGAAATTACTTCTGAACAGGTTAATTACGACTCAAGGGATTTAACGACTCATGCTGTTTGCGTAGGCATGACTGGCTCTGGAAAAACTGGACTTTGTATCGGCCTTTTAGAAGAAGCCGCTATAGACAAAGTGCCAGCTATCATTATAGACCCAAAAGGAGACATGACCAATCTACTACTTCAATTCGAAGATCTAGAGCCGCAGCGTTTTAAAAAATGGATCAATCCGGATGATGCAAGTAGAAAAGGAATGAGTCTAGATGATTATGCCGCTGCTACTGCTAAAAAATGGAAAGATGGGATTGCCAGCTGGGGGCAAGATGCCTCAAGGATCAAGGCACTTAAGAATTCTGTTGATTACACCATCTTTACACCTGGCTCAGATGCTGGTGTATCAATAAATATAATGGGATCCTTTGCTGCCCCAAAGATAGATTTTGATACGGAAGCAGAGATGCTTAGAGATCGTATTCAAGGTACGGTAGCAGCCTTATTAGGTATGGTTGATTGCAAAGAAGATCCAGTTAGAAGTAGGGAAGGAATTCTTCTGGCAAATCTATTTGAAGATTCTTGGAGAAAAAATGAAGACCTTACGCTTGCTTCGATTATAAGAGGGATTCAAAAACCGCCTTTTACTCAATTAGGCGTATTTGATGTAGACACATTTTTTCCTGAAAAGGAGCGTTTTCAATTGGCAATGGATTTCAATAGTCTCATTGCTTCTCCTCAATTTAGCTATTGGCTAAAAGGAGAAGATCTTGATATAGAAAAGATTTATTTTACTGCTGAGGGAAAACCTAGACACAGCATTTTTTATATAGCACATCTCTCAGAATCTGAGCGCATGTTCTTTGTAACACTTTTGCTAAATAGTTTGATCACTTGGATGAGGAGACAATCTGGAACAACAAGTTTAAGAAGTCTGGTTTATTTTGATGAAATTTTTGGCTACTTCCCTCCTACCGCAAATCCACCTTCGAAAAAACCCCTCTTGACAATTTTAAAACAAGCAAGGGCTTACGGCGTTGGTGCTGTTTTGGTAACACAAAATCCGGTAGATATAGATTATAAAGGCTTAGCAAATGCAGGAACTTGGTTTATTGGAAAAATGCAAACAGAACGAGATAAAATGCGGGTACTTGATGGGCTTCAAGGTGCCATTGCTGAATCTGGAAATTCTTCAGATAATGATTTTGGAGAAATAATCTCTTCCCTTTCATCGCGGGTATTTCTTTATCACAATGTCCATGAATCTGCTCCGATCATTTACCATACAAGATGGGCCTTGTCTTATTTAAGAGGTCCGCTGACTCGTCCACAAGTAAAAGGACTCATGGCAGCAAAAAAGGAATCTTTGAAAAATGAATCTAATCCTTCTAGCATTGCTGCCAAAATGAATATTCAAACGAGCTATTCTTCTGGAACAAAAGCTTCTGAAATCAAAATACAAAATGCTCCTTCTGTAAGTCATGATGTGGAACAAAGGTTTTTACCCGTTTGGAAATCTTCTAATGAAGTTGGCTTTGATTCAAAATCAACTTTGTATTATGAACCGATGGTATTAGGAGAAGGCAAGGTTCGTTTTTATGATGCCAAAAGAGATGTGGACCAAGTAAAACCTATTTGCTACCTAGCAGAGCCGCCAGATGAATTTGGTAGAGTCGATTGGTCCGCAGCCATTGATGGTTCTTCGTTTTCAAAAAATTTGATTCCGAATCCTGATCATCCGGATAATGTAAATACAAGTTATGGCGACATTCCACCACATATGAATACTGGTAGAAAGGTTACACAAGTAAAAAAGGCTATGGCTGAATGGCTTTATGCGGAAGAAAGATTTGTCACCTTAGAGCATACAAAACTTAAACTATACAAGGCTGAAGATGAATCGGAAGAGGCCTTTAAGATGAATGTGCAACAAGCTGCTAGAGAATTAAGAGATGAGGAACTTGATGAAATGCAGGAAAAATATGAAGTAAAATTTAAAAGACTTCAAGAGAAAATTAGAAAAGAAGAACAAGATCTGGACGAGGCAGAAGCTGACCTAAGACATAGAAAGCAATCTGAAGTTATTGGCGTGGTAGAAACGGTTTTTTCTGTTTTCGTAAAAAGAAGATCTAGATCAATAAGTGCTGCAGCTTCTAAAAGTAGAATGCGTAGAAAAGCAAAGGAAAAATTAGAATCAGCTGAGGAGGATTTAGAAATGTTAGAAATTGATTACAAAGATCTTGAAAATGAGCTTAGTGTAAAGCTAGACAAGATTAGAGAGAAATGGGAAACCGTGGCTGGCGGAATTAGCCGCAAAGAAATAAAACCTAGAAAAACAGATGTTAAGGTAGACAAGCTTCTCTTGGTTTGGCACCCTGTTTGGATTTCGGAATCTGGAAAAAGAGCGTCGGCGAGGAAATGACTTGGGAGTGAAACTATGTGAAAAAAGTTATTTAATTGATTCAATTTTTCATTTATGTCATTACTCTACCAATGATAACTTTTTAATGGATTGTCATCTTGAGCGAGCCTCAAGCGAGTCGAAAGATCAAATTTGGATAGTATGATCTAACTACGCCAGTCCCTATAGGAAACGAGTCTGCCGAAGGGCAAAGCGAATGGAGAAATATGTTTCATTTACCATAACTAGGACCTCAAATTGAAAAAGGTCCTTTTGTATTCTCGTCAACTAAATCATGATCTTTGTTTAAGCAAATTTTTTTAATAAATTACCCTCTAAGATTTCTCCACTGCGGTCGAAATTAGATTCATTTAAACCAATTCGATTCCTCGATTCCGCTATCGCTGCACTCGGAATGACAATTTTCTATTTCAACATAAGCATTATTAAGCATCTATCTATGACAACTTTGATCTTTCAATTGATTGTCATCCCGACCGGAGCAAAGCGGAGTGGAGGGATCCATTGATTATCCATTCTTAAAATTTCGCCTGCACTTTATAGGGCACCGGAGTGGATTTGTCATCCCGACTAAAGTGGATTTGTCATCCCGACCGAAGTGGAGGGACTGCACTCGTTTAATTTGAAAATTACTTTCACAAAGAAAAAGTGTAAGATCCCTCCGTTCCGCTGCGCTTCAGTCCCCAAAGGAAAGGGGCAGGCGGGATGACAATCTTTCATTTCAACACTGGAGAAGCTTCTTTGGCATCCCGCTTGCCTCTTCCCTCAGGGACCGAAATGCAATGGAGTGGAAGGGTTCAAATAAGCATTAAGTGGCGCAATGACAATTTTCTATTTCAACATTGATGACTTATTTTCATTACCCTAAATTTACAAGCGTAGTATTGTTAAGAAGCTCGGGATGATAATCTTCCATTTCTATCAACACTGGAGCGTCTTCAACATTCAGGCTTATTGCTGTAAACCTCTCAACTAAGGAAAACTTATCGGATTAGGATATTCAAATTCATAGCCCAAAGCCTTTTTCACTTTCTCATTGGACACGCTTTTGAAAGAACCTTTTTCTTTGTTGAAGGAAGGCAGTTCAAGACCTTCTAGTTTTGCTTTTGCAGTATAAAGTACTTCTCTGGTTGGATGTTCATCCGCTACTACATTAAATGTGTGCCCCCAATAATTTCCTTCGATTATTTTTTGGAGAATAGATATACAATCATTTAAATGAACGAGATTAACTAAACTATTTCCATTTGGCAAGTCTTTCTTGCCAGCTAAAAAAGAACCTACTTTTCTGCCAGGTCCAGTCAAACCAGCAAATCTAAGAATACATAAATTTTTAAATTGCTTTGAAAGTATTTCTTCAGCTGCCAAAACAGCCAAACCACTTTTTCTAACGGGATTTGGAATGGTCTCCTCATCGACCTGGGCATTGTTATTTGGATACACTCCTGTGCTGCTTGCAAAAATTACTTTAATATCCGAAGGAAGGTACTTGAAAAGGGATTTTATTCTGGCGGGATATGAGTTGACAGCATCTTGATCTTTACGACCTGGAGGAATATTTAAAAAGAGGATATCTGTGTCGAAAAAATCTTTTTCGTAGATCCCATCTGCGGTTAATACCATTCTAAATGGCTCAATACCCTGCTCTTGAATTGTATTGAGTTTGTTCCAAGTCGTTGTACTTCCTTTTACAATGTATCCAGCTTCGGCCAATCTTTTTGCTAGTGGAAAACCCATCCAGCCACATCCACAAATAGAAACCTTTTTCATTATTGAATGATATATTCGTAACAGCCAATATCTGGATTGACTGGATCCCTCATAACACCATCAAGATCAAAAAACAAATCTGGTAAAGGGCTGGCCTGCATTTCTGCAATTGATAAAGTATCTAGATGATAATCATCTTCAGAACTATCTACAAAAAGAGAATCTTGAGGTATGCCATTAATACAAGGGTTACATCTATCAAAAAAATCCAAATAAGATTCCTCGGTTGGCAAATCCTTCACTCTTACGATGCAATCTGTAAAACTATAATCAAACACATCAGATGAAGTATCTTCCAATCTATTAAACAAATCAATCTCATCCTCTCTTGATCCAAAAATCAAACTGTTTTTAAAACTTGCCTTTAAAGGATTAAATCTAAATTCTGAACACAACAAATCAAGGCATAAGGCATTGCTTATTTTTAAAGCGGCAGCATCAACTCCGTAACTTGCCAAAGTGCAATAGTCAAAATCATAACGTCCTCCATATTCTAATTGAACACAATTGCCACCGTTGGAATGAAAGAGACAATTCTGTATTCTCATGAGAGAATGAACGCCCAAAAGCCCACTGCTTGAAGTATTAAATATTTGTGAATTTGTCATTATCAAGTTAGAAGCAGAGTCTGCTCTTATTCCGATTATTGAATTTTTAATTACAGTGTGATTAATAAGGTTACCAATACTACCTTCCGAAAATCTTATTCCAGCCCATTGTCCTTGTATATCATCAAAAGATTCTTCCAATCTATCTCCTTGTATTATCACAGGCTCTTCTAGTGTACCCTGGGTCACCAATCTTCCATTTTCTAAAAAAACTAGGATTCCGTCATTGTAAAAAAAAGTTTGGTTTTGGTCATCTACTCCCCTTGCCAAGCCTCCATGAATATAAACATTGGTACCTGCCGGTAAAATCAAGGAACAACTATCAACAACTAAAACGCCATAAATAACATAGGGCTTTGGATCATTCCAAACAATATCTCCTTGGCTGCAAGATAAAAGGGAAACACCACCTGCCCCTGATGTTGACGGGATGTAATTTGCATTTTGACCCCAAGCTTCTAAAACAACTTCTTGTTCATTGCCATTGGTCGAAAACAAAATTTCATCATTGATAACAAAAGGACTGGCTGTTAAAGGCTGGTCAGGATCAATTGTTACTTCAGCAAAAATATAGATGCTATCTTGAGCGCCAATTTCAACATTCTCAAATGATTCCGCTGCTATCCCATCTACATTAATTCTAAACTTACCCGCTGATGTTCCTTTAATAGAAATCTCCCCTATTTTTATTGGATCTTCATTTCTATTATAAACTTTCATAATCCTTGTAGCAGAACCCAAAGTAGTGAATACAGTATCAAACATCAAGGTATCTGTTGAGAAACTTAATCTGGCTGAGGAATCGATGGTGAAATTTTCATCTCTTTGACAAGAGCTTAAAACAAGGGCCATCAATCCAAAAAACGCTAATAATATGCTTAAATGCTTCATTTCCACAAAGCTAATTTTTAAAGCATTGAAAAACAAATAGCTGACAAATTAGTATTTCACTATTTGGACAAATAAGCATTATTTAGATTCAGCTAAATGTTAGAATAAAGACAACATGCTCTCATTATATTGTGCTACTTTTATTATCACTTAGAAAAGAAGGAAAATTATCAAAAAGCCAGTCATAGATGTTATTATTCCCGCATATAATGAAGAAGAGTCAATAGCTTTAGTCTTAAATGACATACCTATTGATTCTGTTCGAGAAATTATAGTTTGTAATAATAACAGTACGGATAATACAGCTGAGGTAGCTGAAAAAGCAGGAGCAACCGTACTCCTTGCTCCAGTAAAAGGCTACGGTTCGGCGTGTTTGGTTGGAATAGAACATTTGAAGAAAAAGAGTCTGCCGCCTGAGATTGTAGTGTTTTTAGATGGTGATTATTCAGATCATCCAGAACAAATTAGTCGATTATTAAAGCCAATATTGCTTGACGGAGCAGATATGGTCATTGGCTCTAGAGCATTGGGAAAATTAGAATCAGGGTCAATGATGCCTCAGCAGGTATTTGGAAATTGGTTGGCTACGACTTTGATAAAGTTGATTTACAACTATGAGTTTACTGATTTAGGTCCCTTTAGAGCTATAAGCTATGATAAACTGATGGAATTAGAAATGAGTGATCCAGATTTTGGATGGACCGTAGAAATGCAGGTCAAAGCCGCAAAGCTAAAATTCAATTGCAAAGAGGTAGCTGTTGATTACAGAAAGCGCATTGGTATTTCTAAAGTATCAGGTACCATAAAAGGGACCATACTTGCTGGACATAAAATTTTGTGGACAATATTTAAGTTGATTTAGAATAAAGAAAATGTCAAATATCATTTTATTCATATATGTTGGAGCTCTTGTTTACATTACGGTGTATTGTTTGAGTCAATTGCATTTGCTTTATCATTACAAAGTGAATCATTGGTATAAAAACAAAGCCAATATAATTGAAGAAGCTATTCTTGAAGAAGATCTTCCTTTTGTCACAGTACAGCTTCCAATTTTCAATGAATTATATGTAGTTGAAAGATTGGTAGATCGCATCGTTCAGTTTGATTATCCAAAAGATAAATTTGAAATTCATTTGCTTGATGATTCGACAGATGAAACAGTTGACATCTCTAGACGAAAAGTTGAAGAATATAAGAAGCAAGGATTCAATATCGAATTGATCACTAGAGAAAACAGAACAGGCTACAAAGCAGGTGCTTTAAAAGATGCCATGCCTAGAGCAAAAGGAACATTCGTTGCCATCTTTGATGCAGATTTTTTACCTAAATTAGATTTTCTAAAAGCAACCATCCCGTACTTCAAAGACAAAAAAGTTGGTGTTGTACAAACTAGATGGGAGCATATTAATCAAAATTATTCTTTGATTACAAGACTTCAAGCTTTACAGCTGAATGTTCATTTCACTGTAGAACAGTCGGGACGAAAGGCCGGAAATTTCATGCTACAGTTTAACGGAACAGCGGGTGTATGGAGACGAGATTGTATTGAGGATGCTGGTGGATGGGAAGCAGATACTTTGACAGAAGATCTGGACCTTAGCTACAGGGCTCAGTTGAATGGTTGGCAGATTGTTTACTTAGAAAAGTTTGGCTCTCCAGCTGAACTACCAGCTGAAATGAACGGCCTAAAATCACAGCAATTTCGTTGGATGAAAGGTGGGGCAGAAAACGCTCGAAAATTACTTCCTCAAGTTTGGAAGTCTTCCTTAAGTTTTAGTCAAAAAATGCAATCCACTTTTCACTTAATGTCTTCTGGTGTTTTCTTATTTATTTTTATAGCAGGAATATTTTCTGTTCCACTTTTATTTGCCTTACATACTGTTTCTGTAGACCCTAAATTTTTAACCATTTTTCTAGTTTCTCTGGTTTCTGTTATCTCTGTCTATTACGTTGCCAATGTCCAAGCACGTTTGGACAAGGAATCATATATTAAAACTTTAGTAAAATTTATCTTAATTTTTCCGGTTTTCCTTTCCCTTTCAATGGGACTTTCTCTGCATAATACCGTAGCAGTGATTCAAGGTTATAGAGGAAAAAAATCCCCTTTTATTCGTACACCCAAATTTAATATCAAAGGTATAAAAGACACTTTTGGACAGCGAAAATACCTAGCAACAAAATTACCAGCAACAACGATTTTTGAAGGCCTATTATCCTTATACTTTTTGGCTGCTGTCATCGGAGGAATCTATGTTCATAATTTAACTTTTTTATTGTTCCATATTGCGCTTACCTTTGGGTTTGGAACAATTTGTTATTACTCTGTACAACATTACCGCTTAAAATAAATGCTTGGTCATTCGGACACATCAAAAACAAGACTTTGGCTCATACTTTTGGGTGTTCTTTTTATTTTTTCTACTAGCTTTTTAGGTTTCATTCCTGACCAAAGTGATTTCAATTTAATTGCTTCTGGTTACCTTTTGGGCTTTGCCATATATTTTATTGCTTTAAATATTGATTTTAGAGGCAATGAATTGAACTGGATGATTGGTCTAGCAATTTTTGCTCGCTTGATTCTGACTTTCTCGTTCCCCAATTTTTCTGATGATATCTATAGGTTTATTTGGGATGGCCAATTGATAAGCAATGGCTTGAATCCATTTGAGGTTTTTCCTAAAGATGCTTTAGACCAAGGCTTAGAAGGTATTTCACATGAGCTCTATGAGCAACTTAATTCTCAAGAATATTATACCATTTACCCTCCTGTAAGTCAGGCCATCTTTTTTCTTTCTACCTGCTTTTCAGATAGCTGGCAGGTTTCTTCTATCATCATGAAGGTTTTCATGCTAGCTTTTGAGATAGGTTCTATTGTATGTTTAATAAAGATCTTAGCCCATTTAGAATTACCAAAAAAAAATATTCTGATCTATGCGTTAAATCCATTAATCATCATTGAGATCATGGGCAACTTACATTTTGAAGGAGCCATGATTTTCTTTTTGTTGGCTGCCTATTATTTATTACTTAAAAGTAAGTTTACCCTTAGTGGAGTCTTATTTGGGCTTGCTGTTTGTTCTAAGTTATTACCGCTGTTATTTTTACCTTCATTATTTAGAAGAATAAGCCCTTCGGTAGAAAGCACATTCTGGAAAAAATTGATCACCTATTACTTTGTTGTAGGAGCCACGATATTGGTTTGTTTTTTACCCCTATTATCCGAAACTTTCTTTTTGAATTTTGCCAACAGCTTAGACCTATACTTTAGAAAATTTGAGTTTAATGCCAGTATATATTATTTGCTTCGAGCTATCGGGGATCAAATAGCTGGCTACAATCTCATAGCATGGTTTGGCCCTATATTAGGCATCTTGTCCTTGTCTTTCATTTTGGGAATTGCTTTCTTTAAGCAAAAAGAGTCTTTACAAAAATGGCCAGACACCTTGCTAATTACAATTGTTGTTTATCTCTTATTTACGACAACAGTACATCCATGGTATTTGAGTTTGCCAATTGTTCTTTGCTGCTTGACAAGCTTTCGATTTCCGATCATCTGGTCCGCCTTAATTTGTTTGACTTACTTTAATTATGCTGGGGATGAATACCACGAGCATTTATGGCTTGTGGCGATTGAGTATGGGGTACTTTTTGGATTGTTGGTGTATGAAGTTTATTTCGGGAAGCGGTTAATCCTTACGATGAGGGTACAATAATTTCACCCCTACGGGGTTTTGGGGTGGTTTCAAAATATTCTTTCTACAATAATTTCACCCCTACGGGGTTTTGGCGGTGGTTTCAAAATATTCTTTTTACAATAATGTCACCCCTACGGGGTTTTGGGGTGGTTTCAAAATATTCTTTCTACAGTAATGTCACCCTACGGGGTTTTGGGGGTGGTTTCACCCTAGTGGGGTTCTTCACTGTCTTTACCAGACTGAATTATGGTAGGGTATCAGAAGTAGGGCAGAAAACGCAATAGGTCCAAAGGACTCTAAGAGAGGTGTTATTATTACACTGCAAAACTCTCCCCACAACCACATTCTCTATTAGCATTCGGATTATTGAAGTAGAATCCTTTTCCATCGAGTCCACCAGAAAACTCTAGTGTGGTATTACATAGGTATAAAAAACTTTTTAGATCAGTGACAACTTTCATTCCGTTGTCTTCGAAGACTTGATCGTTGGGTTGGCTTTCGTTATCGAAATCCAATTTGTAGGATAGGCCTGAACAGCCACCAGAGGTAACAGAAACCCTGACGAAGTAATTATCGTCAAGGTCTTGTGCTTTTAATATCGTTTGTATTCTTTCTTTTGCACTGTCTGCAACAAAAAGCATATTGATTAATTTTATTTGTGATTATTAGTGATGACCAACTTTAGCAGTTACCTCAAGATCATTCTTTACTTGGTAATCCTTGATAGCTCCTTTGATCGCATCTTCTGCCAATACCGAGCAGTGAATTTTCACTGGTGGTAAAGCCAATTCTTCTACGATAGCCATGTTATCTATAGCAAGAGCCTCATCAATTGATTTTCCTTTCAACCACTCGGTAGCTAATGAAGAAGAAGCAATTGCAGAACCGCAACCAAAAGTTTTAAATTTTGCGTCAACAATTTTCTTAGTTTCAGGATCAACTTCGATCTGAAGTCTCATAACATCTCCACATTCTGGAGCGCCAACTAGTCCTGTACCTACATTCTTAGCATTCTTATCCATTGTACCTACATTCTTTGGATGCTTGAAATGGTCGAGTAATTTTTCTGAATATGCCATATTTATGGTTTTATTATTTACTATACTAACAAATATTACTAGTAAAAAGGTTCAATTAATTTAATGTGATGCCCATTCTATTGCATCAATATCCACGCCTTCTTTGTACATTTCCCAAATTGGGCTTAAATCTCTCATATGATTCACTCCTTTTTCAAGGGCATCAATTGTTAAATCAATGTCTTCTTCCGTAGTAAATCTTCCTAAACTGAATCTAATGGAAGAATGTGCTAAGTCATCTCCAAGACCTAAAGCTACCAAGACATATGATGGCTCTAAAGATGCCGAAGTACAGGCTGATCCTGACGAAACAGCAAGATTTTGATTAAAGGTCATCATTAGACCTTCTCCTTCCACGTGTTTGAATGACAAATTGGTTACATGAGGCATTCTATGCTCCTTGCTTCCATTCAAGTATACTTCTTCCAATTTTGACGAAAGTGCATTTTCTAGTTTGTCTCTCAATGCAGATAATCTTTTTGCATCAAAGTCCATTTCTTCTTTTGCCAAAGCAGCAGCTTTTCCAAAGCCAACGATACCTGGTACATTCAAAGTCCCTGACCTCATGCCTCTTTCATGGCCTCCACCGTCCATTTGAGCCGTAACTTTGACTCTTGGATTTTTTCTATTTACAAATAAAGCTCCTACTCCTTTTGGTCCATACATTTTATGACTTGTGAAAGCCATTAAATGTACTCCAACTTCTTTAGGATTTACAGGAATTTTTCCAACTGCTTGAGTCGCGTCACTCATGAATAAGACACCATGCTTTTCACATATTCGTCCTATCTCTTTCATTGGCTGAATGGTGCCTGTCTCGTTATTTGCCCACATGATAGAAACCATTATGGTTTTATCCGTGATTGCTTTTTCTAGTTCTTCTAGATTTATCAGCCCTTTATCGTCTACATCAAGATAAGTGACTTTGCCACCCATCTTTTCAATCTTATCACAAGAATCAAGAACTGCTTTATGCTCTGTTTTTGCTGTGATGATGTGGTTGCCTTTTCTAGCATACATCTCAAAAACGCCTTTCAAGGCTAAATTATCTGATTCTGTTGCTCCAGAAGTAAAGATGATTTCTTTTGGATCTACAGAGATTAAATCTGCTATTTGAGTTCTCGCATTATCTACTCCATTCTCTGCTGTCCAACCAAAAGGATGATTTCTACTGGCAGCATTACCTGGCATTTGATAAAAATATGGCAACATAGCCTCAACTACCCTCGGATCTGTAGGGGTTGTTGCATTGTTATCAAGGTATATCATTCGAGGTTCAGCCATAAATTTCTTATTTGTATTAAATCTAATTAAGCTCTAAATTAAGTACAAATATAACCATTATAAAGCAAAAAAGTTTTCTGTTTCTTTAACATAGCACCACATATTAATTTTAACTTTAACTTTGATGTTTTGCCAAAAAAAACGATTGAATTAGCCCATTTATATGAAATTAAATAAAGAATTTAAGCCTGTATCCATAGAAGATTGGGAGAACAAATTGATCAAAGAGCTCAAAATTGATGATTTGAGCCAAAAGCAATGGAAAATTAGTGATCAAATTGAGCTAAAACCGGCTTATTTCAAGGATAAAAAAAGGAAAATTTCTTTACCCGTAGGGAGTTTAAGAATGAATAATTGGAGCATTGGGGAAGATTTCAAAATTGGGAAATTCGACAAGGGGAATAAAGAGCTGCTAGAAGCCTTAATGGCTGGTTGCGAATATCCTGGGATAAAACTAGGAGTTGTACCCAAACAAAAAGAATGGGCTGTCCTATTTAAAAACATAAAATTAAATTTCATTCATCTTCACTTTGAACTAACTAAGGAGGTAAAACCCTTAGCCTTTATCCGTTCGTTTCATTCTTACATTAACAAGAATTATTCAAAAACTAAAAGTGTAAAAGGGATACTCTCTTTTGCGCATCAAAGTAAGCAGGACGAAAAAGTCATAAGCTTGGCACAAGACTTACTCCCTGGATTCAAATCAATTTGCATCAACCTGCAACAAGGAAGAAAAAAAATTGCTGCTGAACAAGTTTTAGCAAATGCTTTGATAGAATTAGAAAGTTGCATTTTTGATTTGCTTCAAGAGGGACTATCTATTACCAAGATAAGAGACAAGATTGTTTTTAGGACTTTTAGTTCGAAAGGATTTTATCTTTCTCTTTCTAAAATCAGAGCACTAAAAATATTGGTCATGAATCTTTTAAAAGCATACAAGCTTAAAAAAGATTTTGAAGTTCCCGTCGTTTGTTATTCAGATCCAAAGGACTATGTTAAAGATGCAAACACAAATAATATCATAGCTAGTACACAAACCATGGCTGCTATTCTTGCGGGAGTAGATAGATTGGTTGTCAGCGCACCAAATAAGAGTGGAAAGCACACACAATTTAGTAGACGTGTATCTAGAAACATACAACATATCATGAAGATGGAAAGTAATCTTGATTTGGTATATGATTCTGCTGCAGGAAGTTATTTTTTGGATGAGCTGACCGAGCAGTTAGTCGATGCGGCTTGGCGAATATTTGTAGCTCATTCTAAGGAAGAATAAACGTAAAATACAAATAAAAAAGCCTGGCTGTTTTCACAGCCAGGCTTTTTTATTTTATAAGAATATCAATTATTTCTTGATACTAAATTCATAGAAATCTTCATTGTCTCCAGAAGTAGCTTGTACATCAGTAACCTCCATAAGAAATAAAGTACCACCACTACTTACAACAAAAACATCGCCTATTAGTACAACTGGACTTTCTCCAACTGGAGAACCACTGTTGTATGCCGTAAGGATTTGTTCTTTACTAGTAACATTATCAAAATTTCCAATTTCAGTTATGTCAGAAAGATTAACTGTTCTTAATTCTGCGCCATTAACAGGAGAAATTGTTTGAATCCAGTTTGAAGAAGCAGGTTGAGCAATGTCAATACCATTATCTACTATTTCAGCCAATGCACTTGAAGAAGAAACTGCAGTTCCATCGTCCAAATCTAAACCTCCATTGTTAGGTCCATCAGCATTAGAAACCAATCTTCCCTCAAAAGTAGCATCCAAAGGAGTTGTAGTTACAGCCTCATTGATTGTTGCTAATAAATTTGCCGTTTGACCGTCTTCAGCAGCTAAT
>CALIIW010000258.1 GCA_938018185.1 uncultured Saprospiraceae bacterium | reverse complement strand
GAAAGAGCTGTAGTTTTCAACCCTGAGATCAATGAGCTTGCACCTATGGCTCATAGAGATGGTGGTGCTAGAATTTCAAAGTACGAATACGAAGTTGGAACGGTAAACAGTATGAGTAACGATTTCCTTCTTTACAGATATTCTGAAATCCTTCTTAACAAAGCGGAAGCTATGTGGAGAATGAACCCTGGTTCTATGGCAGCTTTAGACATGGTTAATATAATCAGAGCTAGAGCTGGTATGGATGATTTCACAGCATTAGATGATGACAATTTCTTGGCTGAAAGAGGAAGAGAACTTTGTTTCGAAGCAAAGAGAAGACCTGACTTAATCAGATTCGGAAAATGGAATGATGCTTGGTGGGAAAAAGGAGCTTCTGAACCTTTCAAAAAAGTAATGCCAATCCCTGCAGATCAAATTGCGCTTAACAGCAATTTAGAGCAGAATGATGGCTATTAAAATAATGTAGTTTTTTCATATTAATAAAGGTCAGCCCGTAAGGGTTGGCCTTTTTTAGTTTGTGGTGAGGTTTGAGATTGGTTTGGGTTTAGGGATTTGGGATATTTGAACAAACAGTTGGCATATAAGATTTCTCCACGCTGGTCAAAATGAATATTGCAAATAAAACATACCCTTCGATTCCGCTTCGCTTCACTATTTATGACAAGTTCCACTTTCCACTTCAATTATATGAATTATAGGTTCTATAAAGTGTTTGTCATCCCGAGCGCAACAAAGTGGAGTCGAGGGATCAAATCATGGCCATTTGTTTAATTTCGACTGAGTTTGCCGAAGGCGAAAAACGAGCGGAGAAATCTGTTTCATCTTGCATTCTTAGGACATTTAATGTTTCAATTCCATTTGATAAAAACCCTATCATCTTTATTTAATTAAATTGTTTTTAAGAACTACCTTATAAGATTTCTCCACTTTGGTCCCCGAGGCAAGCTCCGGGGCAAATTCCACCACTCATAAGGTCTTTTAAGGATACTATTTAATTGGCATTACCTTAAATTTATAAGCAAAGCAATATTAGGATCTCAGGGTGACAATCATACATTTCTAAAAATCTCTAAGAATTATCTTTCATTATCCAAAATTATTAAGTACAACATTGTTACAGTACTTGCTAAGATGTATCTATTACAAGTCCATTTCATGAAATTATAATGTCACCCTTACAGGGTTTATAATTATTCATATTTCATACGATGGGTTGAAACCCATCGCTATAGAAATTTCATCCCTTTGGGATTTCCATTTATTGCTCTTCAAAAACAGGCCTATATTCACAATTATAAGTTGATTAAACTCTTATCTTTGAGCATTCAAAATGAAACACTTGTCAACAAAATATTTCATCCTTTTTCTTGCTCTCTTCTCCTTTTCGTGTGTAGAGGATGGGAAGCATGCCGATGCTACTACTTCCAACAGTATCTTCAGCTCAATCTCTCCTACAAAGAGTGGTATAAGCTTCAATAACAAGCTGACTTTTACTGAAGAATACAATCCTTACACTTTTAAGAATTTTCTGAATGGCGGCGGGGTAGCCTTAGGAGACATCAACAATGATGGCTTGGTGGATATCTATTTGACTGGCAATCTGGTGGAGAACAAACTATACCTGAATAAGGGCAATTTTAAATTTGAAGACATCACTAAAAAAGCAAAAGTAAACTGTCCAGGTGTTTGGTCAACGGGAGCTGCTTTTGTAGATATTAATCATGATGGCTATCTTGATCTATATGTTTGTAAATCTGGCAAGCCAGATTCACCTAATCGGGAAAATCAATTTTTTATTAATAATGGTGATTTAACTTTTACGGATGCGGCGGTAGCCTATGGGATGAACTTGAAAGGACTTTCAATTCACTCCGCCTTTTTTGATTATGACAAAGATGGTGACCTGGATTGCTACTTGCTAAACAATAGCATAAGATCTGTAGGCGCCTATGACATTATAGAAGATCAGAGATTGAGGCCCGATCCCGAAGGAGGTAACAAACTTTTGAAAAATCTTGAAGTAGAAACGGGTCAGATAAAATTTGAAGATGTTTCAGCAGAAGCTGGTATCTATACATCAGCAATAGGATTTGGCTTAGGTGTGAGTATAGCCGATCTTAACGAAGATGGCTGGGATGATATATTTGTTAGCAATGATTTTTTCGAAAGAGACTATCTATATCTAAATAAACAAAATGGAACTTTTGAAGAAGTCATAGAAGAATCCATAGATGAATTAAGCACCGGTTCCATGGGTGCCGATATTGCGGATTTAAACAATGACGCACTTCCAGAAATATTTGTTACTGAAATGCTTCCAGAAAGTTTGGAGCGGTACAAGTCAAAGACTGTTTTCGATTCTTATGACAAAATAAAATTGAATGAACGAAAAGGATACCATAGGCAGTATGGAAGAAATGTGCTGCAGTACAATCAAGGCGTTCAAAATGGCAAACCTCATTTTATAGAATTAGGAAGATACCATCAGGTAGAAGCAACTGATTGGAGTTGGGGCGCTTTGATGGCTGACTTTGACAATAATGGCTATAAAGATATTTTTGTAGCCAATGGCATTTACAAAGATTTGCTAGATCAAGATTACATCAACTTTTATAGTCCTGATCAAATTTCAAAAATGGTCAAGGATAAAAAAGAAGACGTTATCCTCACCATCATGAATAAACTGCCTTCTACTCCCCTACCTAATTATTTCTTTTCTCAAAGCCCAACTGATCTCAATAAAAAAAATCAGTTCACAAAAGAGGCTTTACCTGAGGCTGCAGGATTCTCCAATGGATCGGCTTATGCAGACTTGGACAATGATGGAGACCTCGATTTGGTCATTAATAATATTAATGAACCAGCAAGCATTTACAAAACTAAAAGTAAAGACAATAATTATGTCAAAATAAAACTCAAAGGTTCCACCCTAAATCCAAATGCCATTGGGGCAAAGGTAATTGCCCATGAAAAAGGAGCAAAGTACATGCTTGAAAATCATCCCATGAGAGGATACCAATCCTGCATTACTTCTGAGCTACTCCTTGGTTTGGGAAAAACATCCCAGATTGATAGTCTTATAATTATTTGGCCAAATCAAAAAAGATCTGCTTACTATGATGTGGTCTCTGATTCAACTTATGTCTTGAGTATTCAGGATGCCAAAAATAGCAAAAGTAAAAAAGAACTAAATGCTAATGAAACCATTCTAAGCAAAACCAAAGGTATTATAGAATTCAGGCATGATCAAATTCCTTTTGCGGACTTTGATCGAAACAGGATGATCCCTTTTAAGGTTTCTAATGCAGGGCCAAAAGGTACCTTAGTAAACTTTGACAAGGACAAGGATCAGGATTTGTTAATAACAGGCTATTCCAAAAATGGTATTAGTTACTATGAAAATGATGGTCAAACATTTAGTAAAAAAGACATTCCAGGCATTGATAAGAACATCTATGCTGATAATCTGTTTGCAGATGATTTTAA
>CALIIW010000257.1 GCA_938018185.1 uncultured Saprospiraceae bacterium | reverse complement strand
AGTGGTATAAATGATTTTTTAAATTTAAATAGGTAGAATGTAAAAATGGTGCCAGACTAAGGTGCCTACGCATCTTAAGTAAAATATACCTACTTTTAAATTTAATTGGTAAATCCTTTAAGGATGAATATTTAAAAACTTTTGAAGAATAGAAGATAGAATTTATAGGTGATTTATTTGATTTCTTAGAAGAAATAAATGCTCCAAAATGATAAGGCGACCACGCTGTGGTCGGAGATTTATTTAGAGTAGACTTTAAACATAAGGTGACCTCTCTGAGGTCATTTTTAGTTGATGCCAAATATCACCTTACGTTAAAAATCTACATCCTAAAATAAACCGACTACAGCGAAGTCGCCTTACGTTCTGGACTTACCACAGCGTGGTCACCTTACGTTCTGGACTGACCGCAGCGTGGTCACCTTACGTTAAAAATCTACATCCTAAAATAAACCGACTACAGCGAAGTCGCCTTACGTTCTGGACTGACTACAGCGAAGTCACCTTACGTTCTGGACTGACCACAGCGTGGTCACCTTACGTTAAAGGATGATTTTTTGCAGCCCTATGCTCCACAAAAACCCTTCTGATCTTATTCTCAACAAGATCATAGTGCTCCAGAGTCGAGGAATATTCGTTTTTCTGAACGGAAGTAATGCTTAGCGTTTTAGGACCATCTTTTCGATCGATTAAAAGCCCCTCTTCCTGACTATCTTTTCCTTTTGATTTATGAAACTTGACAATAGATTCATGTGAAAAATTTTGTTCTAGCTTCCAGGTTTCAAACCAGGATTTACGCTTTGCAATTGAAGTCTCATCGTAGAGCATAGCTGAAGACCAGATGTATTGTTTATGAGGATCAAGTACGGCAACTTTCTTTTCTTTACCATTCCATTTTAAGACCGTAAGATCAAATTGCTTAACAAGGATCATAGTGAAAGGCTCAATACCTTCAAAATTGTAATCAGCTATAAATTTAACATGGTCCTTGAAAGAAAAATAATCCAATACCATCAGACCTCTAGAGCGACGATATGGCTCCGTTCTTACATGTTTTTTATCTGCTCCATTTAATAGACAAACAGCCCTTCCATCTGTATCCATCGCCATCCAAGTTCCTCCAGCTTCTTCATCCTTTGGGAAATAAACCATTCTTTCTGCTGTCTCCAAATTGCTAATTTGCATGGCAGCACGAGAAGGAGATTCATCTCTATTGGAAGTCAATATAAAAGACTTGTTTGGTCTAGGAATGTAACTGCAAGTACACATAATTCTTTATTAGTTGTTGTTCAGACTATTTAGCTAAAGACAAAAAGCTAATGGCCAATGGCCTTGCCTTATAAATCCCCTAACTGAGGTCTTAATATTATTTCCTCCATAACGGCAGAGTCACTCATACTGTAAGCTGCAAAAACAGCCTTCGCGATATCTGAAGACTGCATAAGTCTGTCTTCGGGCAGGTCCACACCTTTCCAGGAGTTCGACCAAGTCGCTCCAGGTAATATGGCTGAAACTCGAATCCCTTTATCTTTTAGTTCTTCTCTTAAAACTTTAGAAAAACCTAGTAAAGCGAACTTGGAAATACTATAAGAACCTCCATTTGGATAGGCTATTTTACTTGCTATCGAACACATATTAAATATGTACCCAGATTTTTTTTCTATCATTGAAGGGAGCAAAGCTCTTGTAAAATGATAAGCGGAATATAGATTGGTTTCCATCATTGTTTCTAAAGCACCATCTTCTTCCATAGCTATTTCTCCTGGTAGAAATACCCCTGCGTTATTTACAAGAACATCAATGGAACCCCAAGACTTGAGAATATACGCAGCAAATGCTTTTACTTCTTCCTTCGAGCTCATATCCACTTTTTTGGCAATTACTCGAATATCGGGATATATCGCCTCTAAAGTACTGGTTCTGTGCTCCAAATCTTCTGTAGTCCTTGAACAGAAGGCCACATTAAAGCCTGCCTCCGCAAATTTTTCAATGATCGCCCATCCTATTCCTTTGGTTGCGCCAGTAACGACTATATTCATTGTGTTTGTTTTTGAACATCAAAGATATAATTTTAGTATTAGTTCTTTTTTTGGGGTGCTTTTAGCTCGTTGGCTAATCTGATCTGAAAATCCCAACTGACAACTGACATTGGACATCTGACAACTGAGTTCTCCCACAAAACTATTAACAGCTCAAACCGTAAAGTATTATTACATTTGCATCTTAAAGTCAAACTCAAACTCATACTTTACCTGCAAGTATATTGTTATAATAAAATATGAAGTATAATTTCTTCCATCATTTTGGCAAATATGTCCTTTTCATGAAGACCGTCTTCTCTAAGCCGGAGCGTTTTTCTATGTATTATAAGGAGACAATGCGACAAATGAATGACATTGGAATTGGTTCATTAGTTATTGTTTTCTTGATCGCCATATTTATTGGTGCTGTTACAGCCGTCCAGTTTTCTTACCAGCTGACGGGGACCTTGGTACCTAGGTACTATATCGGATATGTTGTAAGAGATATCACAATAATTGAATTGGCACCCATGCTGACTTGTCTTGTTTTAGCAGGAAAAGTTGGTTCTAATATGGCTGCAGAGATAGGAGGGATGAGGCAAAAAGAACACATAGCAGCCATGGATATTATGGGGGTAAATACAGCTGCCTATCTGATTTTGCCAAAAGTAATTGCCGCTTTATTCGTTATTCCTTTATTGGTTTGTATCTCAGCATTTGTTTCGATATCAGGGGGGTATTTGGCCACAACGCCGACAGGGATGCTAACCCATGAAGAATACGTTTTAGGAATACGATCCTTTTTTGTAGATTTTAATGTGGTAATGATGTTAGTGAAAGCAGTGGTTTTCTCTTTTTTATTGGTAACGATATCTTGCTATCAAGGCTACTTTGTAAAAGGAGGATCTGTTGAATTGGGTCAAGCAAGTACAAATGCAGTTGTTTATAGTGATATAGCCATTTTGATTGCGGATTATTGCCTGGCCATACTTTTAACAACTTAGAATGATAAGAATAGAAGACATACATAAATCATTTGGTGATGTTAAGGTACTTAAAGGTATCTCGCATACCTTTGAACCTGGAAAAACCAATCTTATTATAGGACGTTCTGGAGCAGGTAAAACTGTTTTACTTAAGTTGCTTGTAGGACTAATGACACCTACCTCAGGCCATGTTTATTATGGAGAGCAAGACTTCTTCGAGTTGGAGAAGAAAGCGATGAGAAATCTTAGAATGGAGGTAGGTATGCTTTTCCAAGGATCTGCCTTATTCGATTCTATGACTGTTGAAGGGAATATCAAATTCCCTTTGGATATGTTTACAAACATGACCAAGGCTGAAAAACTCCATAGAGTTAACTATTGTTTAGATCGGGTAAATTTGAATGGTTCTAATAATAAATTTCCTTCAGAAACCTCTGGAGGTATGCAGAAAAGGGTAGGGATTGCTAGGGCTATCGTATTAGAACCTAAATACTTGTTTTGCGACGAGCCTAACTCTGGTTTGGATCCTAAAACTTCGATTGTAATTGATGAGCTAATCAAAAGCATCACAATTGAAAACAATATAACTACGGTCATAAATACCCATGATATGAACTCTGTGATGGAGATTGGAGACAATATTGCACTCCTACATCTTGGAGAGTTGGCTTGGGTCGGTTCAAAAGAACAAGTCCTGACTGAAAAAAACCAGATGCTAAAAGAATTTATCTTCGCTTCGCCTTTCTTATTAAAGTTAAGAGACCTTGTCGTAAAGGGTAATGGCTAAATTGGTTTTTATTTTAAGACCTTTTGCATCTAATCATAGCCCAATCTTATTGAGCTTCAACTGTTTAAGAATCCTACAAAAAAATCGTCACTTTTTTTTCTCTTATGGAACTGTCACAAATGCCTAACTTTTGCTAATTTTTACGTGAATTTCATGATTTTAGGAAAACCCTTTAAATGCTTTAAATAACCACAATCTAAACAAGCAATCCCGTATCCTAATCAAAAGTAGATAGTACTACATATTTAAATAGTTGGCCTAAAAGAATTTTTGGTCACACTAAATTTGATCATACCTTTACTAATATATTTATATTATCCATATTTGTTTATAGAACAGATTATAATCCCTTTATCAGTAAATAACATTGCTGCTATTGGATCTCATTAACCACTTTAATAAGCAAAACCGATGGAGTATTTTTTACTGTACATTATCTTATCAACAGTTATTACACTAGTTTCCATAATATTTGCTTACAAGCCCAATGAAGATGATGGCATGAATAAAAGAGCCAGCAGTGAAGAGATTCAAGGGCATCAGAAAGATAGAAATCCTGTATATACTAAGGAACCAAAGAAGGACTTAAAAGGGAAAAGAGCCAAAGGAATGGGCTCTTCTCTTTTGAGTTATTAATGTGTAAACTTAGATATATATCCCAAGCCCAAATAAACAACTAAATTGCACACTTAACTTTAATCGATTACTAAAAAAGAATAGATCATGTCAAGATTTATCTTATCAATAGCAATAATTACATGTTTGCCTTTTATTTGTCAAGCTCAAGAAGAAGATTTCGCCAAGGTCGGTGAAAATGAGCCTTTTTATGTAGAAACAGCAGAAAAATCAGAAAATGAAACTGCTTCAGTGCCTAAATATTTTAGGCATTTCAAAAAACTTTCTGAAGTTTACGAAGGCTATTTAGTTGAATTGTTAGTCACCGATTATCCAGTCAGCAGAGCGAATGGTATCTTAGCCAGATATGGCAAAGTTTATTACGAGCTTGATCTAGTAGATAAAAAATACCACTATTATCTTCCTATACCTTTTGAAAAAGATGACATTTCTCTAGACTTTTATGAGACAGTCATCAAGCCACACAATCCAGATTCAAAACTCATTTTTAGGGAAATGAAAAAGAAGAAACGTTGTAAAGGCTGCTTCAATAAATTCTGAGCATAATAGCAGCATATGAGAGCATATAAGTTTAAAAACATATAAGCTACATAAAAGCCACTTATATGCTTTCTTATATTTTCTTATCTATCCTTATATGTTACTTGATTTCAACGTAGGCCGGTTCAGAACTAAACTTCAAAAAAGTCGCGTTGGGTCCAGTTATTTCTACAGCAATAGGGTCCTCAGTGAACATAACCTTTGACTTTTTTCCTTTACTACCTATGGCCTCAAAACAGATCTTAAAAATACCTGTTTCCTCAGGCACACTAATTCCTTTTATATCTTGATCATACCAAGACAATGTTAATTTGCCTTCTTTGGCAACATGTTTTCCAAAGTTATTAGTCGTTAGATCCTTCAGTTTGAAGTCTTTTAATTCTAGAAATTTCAAATCTGCAGGATTCCAATTAATACTGTACTGTTTAGAAACGATGTTATTAAAATTCTTCACCTGTATATCCATGCATCCTGTTTCCCCTTTGACGATGCTAGTATTTTTTCCTGCAACAAACAGTACGTCGGAAGACATAGTCGATTTAGGTCTTGGCGACTTGCTACCAATCTGCGGCTTTACTTCCTTTTCAAGGGCACTTTCAACCTTAGCGCTATTGCTTTGCTTTGCTGTGGTATTTTTTTCATTACAAGAAAAAAATATAAGGCTTAATACGATTAATAGGTATCTCATGATTTCTATGTGAAGTTAAGATGGTGCCCAGAACAGGACTTGAACCTGCACGCCCCGAAGAGCACTAGCCCCTCAAGCTAGCGTGTCTACCAATTCCACCACCTGGGCTGGTTTTATGTTGTTGCAAATGTAGTGATTAAAGAATTTAAACCACAATAGACACAATAGAAAATCACAATAGGCACAATAGAAATTTAGTAAGGAAGTATATTATAGTTCTTATTGACCATAGTCTTTTGACCTTGTTTGAAGATATTTGCAACATTAAAGTTTAGCAATAATCCCTTTGGCTTTTCTAAAAGTGCCATATATGTTAATAGTTGTGCTTGATGAACGGGTAAAATAGCATCAATGGATTTAATCTCTACAACAAGTAAATCTTCAACCAATAAATCACATCGTAGTGGTGTCTTTACCTCGCAGTCCTTGTATACAACAGGAACAATAAATTCCGTTTTATAAGAAATATCTAATAGTGAAAGTTCATGCTTTAAGAATTCATGATACACAGATTCAAGTAGTCCTGGACCAATTGCTTTATGAACACTAATAGCAGCTCCAATTACCTTATAGTACAGTTGGTTAACTGTTGTTTTAGTTAAAATTTTCATGCTTTATTAAATTGTTTCTAGCTCCTTTAGGAGAACAAAACCTATGTGCCCCTATTGTGTAAACCTATTGTGCCTATTGTGGTAAAAAAAACTTACTTATCATCTACAACATCGTCATCGTCAAGTAATTCCTTCGTATTCTTAAACAAATCATTCTCCGGGTCCTTCTCCAACTTAGGACTTTCCTTAGAAACATCCTCCCCATCGACATTGTCTGCATCAAAAGACTTATAGTCGCCATCTGCGTATTTGTTCATTTTATCAAAAAAGTCATCCTTACCTTCTAGCAAGCTACCTTTTGCATTTTCGTACCCAAACTCCTCGCTAAATTCTGTAGGCTTATTCATTTTGTCACCCATCTTTTTTACTGTCTCAGATAAGGTCTCCATTTCTTCTTCTCCATTCGCAACACGGTTGGCTTTGTCGACAAGATCCGTAGTCTTATCTTTTAAGTCAGATCCTAGTTCCTTTGCTTTATCAAGGATTTTAGATCCAGTATCACCTAGCTTATCACCAATAGATCCTTCCCCATCTACTAAGTCTTTTCCTTTTTCATAAAGCTCGTCTCCTTTTTCCAAAACCTTAGATCCAAGACTCTCAGCTACGTCTTTGGTTTTGTCTAAAAGTGCTCCTCCAGTTGCCAGTACATCTCCTCCAATTTTATCAAGAACCGTTTTTCCACCATCTAGACCAGACTCCGCAACATCACCTGCGCCTTTAACTACATCCGCACCAGAATCAACAACAGATCCGGCAGCATTTTTTGCCTTGTCTCCTATGTCACCCAGTTTGTCCCAAGCCTTGTCCGTTACATCAGAAGCAACATCTTTTGCACCTTCTAATGCATCACCAGCCTTATCCATAATTTTGCCCCCAATATTTGAAGCTATATCACCTGCATCCGTCAGCAGATCACCAGATTTTTCTATAAGGTCCCCTCCGAGATCCTTGCCAGCATCCATCGCTTTTCCTGCAGCTGATTTTGCTACACTCTTTTTAGCCCAGAGAAGGTTCTTTATTTCTTTAAAAAATCCCATAATTTTAATTTTTTATTGATTTAAACATATATACAACAAGATAAAGGAATTTTAAAGCATATAAGAGAAAGTTCCGCATATTTTAGACCAATAGC
>CALIIW010000256.1 GCA_938018185.1 uncultured Saprospiraceae bacterium | reverse complement strand
GTAAAAGCTACCGAAAGAAATTTTAACGTACTCATTGAAGAAGCAAACGTTCAAGCTGCTTCGCTTTACTTTAATATTTTAACTGCTAAGCAAGATTTAGAGATAGCAAATGTAAACCAGCAAATAAACGAAAAACTCTTGGTGATTACTGAAGAAAAAGTAAAGCTTGGAAAAGTAAGCAAGGACGAAAAACTGCAATTAGAAATTGAATTAGATAACGCGAAATTATCGGTTTCAAGGGCCAAGCTTGATTTGAAAAACGCTCAAAATAACCTAAATACCTTTTTGGGACAAAGTTTAAATGTGGTGCAAGAAACATATATCGTCCCACTTCCAGAATCAGAATTAAATATAAATATGGAAGCTTTATTGGATGCCTTCAAAACACTCAGCCCTCAACTAATTAACTATCAAATTGCCATGTTGGAAACTGAAGATGAGCTGAGACAAACTAAAAACGACTATGGTTTTCAAGCAGAACTGCAAGCTTCCATTGGTTTGGCTAGAGGAGATGAAAAGCTTGCCACTATTTATAGCGATCCTTTTGATGAGCAGCAATTGAATATTTCATTGAATGTGCCAATTCTGGATTGGGGCAGAAGAAGGTCTGCTCTAAAGCAAGTTGAGTTAAAAAAGAAGGCACTTAAAATTAATTTTGACCAACAGGTTTTGGATATAGAAAATGCATTAAAGGAAAGAGTACAGAGATTGGAAAATATGCAAGTGGAAGTAAAATTGCTAGAACAAATTCTAAACAAAACGGAGCAACGATTTGAAATTTCGAACCAAAGGTATGTTTTAGGAGATATTGATATCACTAATTTGACACTAGCGCAAAGAGAAAAAGACTTTGCAAAGAGAAATTATATAACGGCATTACGGAATTACTGGATCAGCTATTATGAGCTTAGAGCATTAAGTTCGTATGATATTTCAAAAAACGAAAAAATTAAATACAAATAATTTCAATTATGATAAAACTAAATAAAATATCAAAAGTCTATCGTACAAAAACGATTGAAACAACTGCCTTGAATGAAATTGATCTTCATATTCCCAAAGGGGAGTTTTTAAGCATCATGGGTCCTTCAGGATGTGGCAAAAGTACTTTGCTAAACATCATGGGATTATTAGATGAACCATCTGATGGAAGTATTTTGGTTTCGGGTCAAAGCATTAAAAATTATGCAAGTAGAGAGACCTCTAAATTCCGAAATCAAAAACTAGGATTTATATTTCAAAGCTTTCATTTGATACCTGACTTAAGTGTATTGGACAATGTAGAGTTGCCACTTCTTTACAGAAACGTTTCTTCTAAAGATAGAAAGCAGATGGCATCAGCGGCTTTGGAGTCTGTCGGTCTAGCAAATAGAAAATCGCATTTCCCCTCACAACTTTCTGGCGGGCAAAAACAGCGTGTGGCAATTGCTAGAGCGATCGTAGGAAATCCAGAAATTATTCTTGCGGATGAGCCAACTGGAAATTTGGATTCTGTAATGGGCAATGAGGTGATGGATATTTTGACTAAACTAAATACTCAAAACGGAACGACCATAGTGATGGTGACCCACGATGAAAGCATGGCCAAGAAAACGCACAGATTGGTCCGCTTATATGATGGTTCTCAAGTAGCTTAATTCCTTACATAACAAAAAACAAAAAAATGATTTCAAATTATTTAAAACTTGCTTGGAGGATGTTGGGGAGAAATAAATTTTTCACTTTCATTAGCCTTTTTGGGATAAGCTTCACTTTGGGAATATTAATGGTCATTCTCTCTTTTTTGCAAAGTGAACTAGGGACGAACAGGCCACTTACCCATAAAAATGATTTTGTAGTAGTGAATATGTTGACTTTGAAAACAGAATTTTTTGATACCATTGTTGGTGTCGATACAAGTTTCATTGATAGTAAAATGGTATTAGATTCTACCCTAGAAATAAAAAGCAGCGGGTCCATGCAATGGAATAGTGAAATGAATAATGGGATTGCGGAAGAATATCTTTCAGATCTACCATCGGCAGAAAAAATGACTGTCTTTATCGAACATTCCGAATATGATGTTTACATAAATGGTGTAAAGCTAAAACTTCATTCGCTTCATGGCGATGTTAATTATTGGGATTTAATCGATCATCAAATACTTGATGGACGTGTTTTTGATAAGGCAGAATTTGATCAGGCTGCAAAAGTCGTGGTTATTTCAGATAAGACTGCATTAAATTATTTTGGAAAAACGACAGGAGTTGTTGGTAATGAAATGTTATTAGATGGCTTAAATTATAAGGTGATTGGTATGTATAAACATTTCGGAAAAATTGTTCCGTATGTTTCTCCAGACGTAGTCCTCCCTTACACTTGTGCACAGTTGGATAATCAAGATTCGTTTTATCATGGCTTTTTCTGTACGTTATTTAAAAAGAAAAGTGGGGTTTCATCTGAAAAGCTAAAAGAAGAGATTAAATACGCTGCTAGTACCATCCCTATGGATCATCCATCTAAACCAGAAGGTTATGAACAATTAGAATTTAACCCTGCCACCTATGATGAAGTTTTTGCTCAGGCTATATATTATGAAAGAGAGGCAAGTAAAAGTTTGTGGATCGCGAAGTGGATTTTAATTTCTTTAATGTCGTTCTTTATAGTGTTGCCTACCTTAAATTTGATCAATCTCAATGTGAGTAGAATACTAGATCGGTCTTCCGAGATAGGAGTACGGAAAGCCTTTGGAGCGCACAAAGGGAATATAGTTGCTCAGTTTGTTTTTGAAAATGTTTTACAAACATTGTTAGGAGGTCTGATAGGTTTGGGACTGGCAGTGTTTTTAATTAAGTTGATAAACAAAAGTGGTTTTATTAGGAATGCAATATTAGAATTAAGTCCAAATTTTTTCTTGTATAGCTTTTTAGTAACACTACTTTTTGGAATCCTGTCAGGCTTACTGCCAGCTATTAAAATGTCAAAACTTCAAATTGTTAATGCACTAAAAGAAAACAAACTATGATAAAGCATGTATTTAAACTTTTGTGGAACAAAAAAGGTAGTAATGCCTTAATGGCACTTGAAATTTTTCTTTCTTTCATTGTTTTGTTTTTCGTGCTCTCTTATTTATTCTTCAACCTTGACAGAGTAAATCAAACCTTAGGATTTGAAACTGAAAATGTTTGGATGATTGAGATGGATGCAATCGACAAATTGGATTCGCTTGAAGCCGTTACGACCTTACAAAACTTAAAAAGAAATTTAATCAATTTAAAAGAAATAGAATCCGTAAGTTTTACAGAGTCAATTGCTCCTTTTAAGGGGAATCAATGGCGCACAGGAACTGATGACAACGGGTTTAATATGAATACCCTTATGTGTCCAGTAGATACAGATCTGCTTGCTACGGTGGGCTTAAATGTGGTGCAAGGAAGATGGTATACTGAGGAGGACTTGAACGAGACGATCAAACCAATTGTAGTAAATCAAGCTTTCATAGATCGCTATTATCCTGACAAGTCTATGATTGATAGCATTTTTATATTAAATGGAGATAGAAGATTAATTGGAGTAATTGATGAATATAGATACATTGGAGAATTTGCCGATTCAGAACCAACTGTAATGGAACTGACAGACTATTTTCAAAACATGGGAAATGTGTTGTTGAAAATGAAAGGTGATATTCCCACTTCTTTTGAAGAAGAACTATATAATCTTACAAATACAACGATAAAGTCTACTTCTAATACTATTACAACGCTAGAGTATGAAAGAGCTAAAGATAGCAATGAAAGTTGGGTCTTAATTGTGGCACTTTTATTTATTTGTGGTTTTTTATGTATAAATGTAGCTTTGGGTTTATTTGGTGTTTTATGGTATAATATCAATAAGAGAAGATCTGAAATAGGTTTAAGGCAAGCATTAGGTGCTCATAGCATCGATATAACGAAACAATTTATTTTGGAAATACTTCTTTTAACGCTACTTGCAGTTGGGCTTGGGATATTTTTTGCCATACAAATTCCGCTGTTAAAAGTTACTGAGTATCCAGATAGTTTGTTTTATAGATCTATACTGTTTTCCACATTGATCATTTTCTTATTAGTAATCACTTGCGCATTATTTCCTAGTGTTCAAGCAGCTAGAATTTCGCCGGCTGATTCACTACATGAGGATTAAATTTTATAACTTATGGATCAAATGAAAATTCTTTTAATAGAAGACGATATTACTGTTTGCAGCAGCCTAAAGTTATTACTTGGGAAGAAAGGCTATACCGTTGATGCGGTAAATCAACCAAATTTGGCAGAAGATAAGATCAATACTTTCAAGCCTGAGATTATTCTACTAGATATGAATTTTACCATAGATACCTCAGGTAAGCAAGGATTAAAATTGTTAAGAATAATCCGGGAAGCACATCCAAACATTTCTGTTATTCTGATGACTGGTTGGGCTACCGTGCAATTGGCGGTCACTGGCATGAAGTTAGGGGCAAAAGATTTTATGACAAAACCATGGGATAACAAAGATTTGATGGTTTCTATCGAAAACATAAAGTCATTGCACCATGGTAGTTTTGATAATCAGCCCAAAGGGGAATCTAGGGATTCAAGGATCATAGGCTCTTCTCAACAAATAAAAGACGTACTAAGCTTAGTGGACCGAGTGGCTGAAACAGAGGCCTCCGTTTTGATTACAGGAGAGTCTGGAACTGGAAAAGAGTTGATTGCTGAAGCAATACATTTTAAAAGTAAAAGAGCACAGGGTCCTTTTGTGAAAGTAAACTTGGGAGCTTTGCCAGAGACACTATTTGAGAGCGAATTGTTTGGGCACAAGAAAGGTGCTTTTACGGGCGCGCATAGCGACCGAGAAGGCAGGTTTGGAGTTGCGAATAATGGAACCATCTTTTTAGATGAGATCGGGGAGTTAGGCTTGAATAGTCAAGTGAAGCTCTTGCGGGTCTTGCAGGAAAAAAGTTACGAAATGTTAGGTTCTAGTGAAACAAAGAAAACAGATGTGAGACTCTTGAGTGCTACCAATAAAAACCTACATAAGATAGCAGGGGAAGGTAAGTTTAGAGAGGATCTTTTTTATAGAATCAATTTAATAAATATACATCTGCCAGCACTCAGGGATCGGAGAGAAGATATTCCGGATTTAGTCAATTATTTTGTGAAGAACATAGCTGAATTGTATGAAACAGAAAAGCCTTACCTTCATCCAAATACCATAGACTGGTTGAGCCAACAAGAGTATAAAGGAAACATAAGACAATTAAAAAATATCATTGAAAGAACCTTTTTGCTTCACAGAAGTAAAAAAGAGTTAGTACAGAAAGATTTTTTGCCAAGCTTCCAAGTTAATGTGTCATCAAACAAGGCTGGCCAGGCTTTAAATCTGCAAGAAAATGAAATTGAAACCATACGAAAAGCTTTAGCCAAATACGATCATTCTATTAGCTCTTCTGCTCGGGCACTAGGCATTACCAGAAGTTCATTGTATAGAAGATTGGAAAAATACGGCATTCCACATGAGCCTAAAATATAAATATGTTCTTTTTATTGGTGTATTGCATTGCATCTTAACCCTCTTGATTTATGCTTATCTTAAGGATAATAAGTGGTATTTTATTGCAGCAGAATTAGGAATCTTCCTCAGCCTTTATCTGAGTTATCTTCTTTACAAAGCTTTTATTAAACCAATTGAACTTTTGCAATCGGGAACGGATGCCATAAAAGATGAGGATTTTAGTATTAAGTACTTAAAGACTGGTTCTCATGAAATGGATAAATTGGTCGGTATTTTTAATGAGATGATTGATAAACTGAGGGTTGAAAGAACCAATACAACAGAGCAGAGTTATTTTATTAATAACTTAATTGAAGCATCGCCTTTAGGAATAGCCATTTTAGATTTTGATGGCAAATTTTCATCTATTAATCCAGCTGGCATAAAACTGCTTGGAATAAAGAGTGAATGGCGAGATAAAAATTTAATTGACTTCCCTTCCGCCCTTAATGCTGAAATTCGACAATTGGAAGTAGGTCAAGCCAAGGTGATAACCATAAATGGAATAGATAAATATAAATGTCAGATTAATGAAGTGATTCATCAAGGATTCAAACGGAAGTTTATTTTGATTGATGATTTATCAAAACAAATTTTACAATCAGAAAAAGAAGCCTACGGAACAATAATAAGAATGATGGCCCATGAAGTAAATAATAGCATGGGTGCTATCAATTCCATTTTAGATACTGTTGTGGAATTTGGATTTGAAGAAGATAAAAATTTAGATTTAAAAAATTCTTTGATCTTAGCCAAAGATAGAAACCATAAGCTAAGCAAGTTTATGGCAAATTACGCCTCCATTTTAAGGTTGCCAAAAGCTAATCGACAAAAGGTAGATCTTTGTACTATATTGAAAAAAACAGGCCAATTATTTTTGTCCAGAGCTAAGGAAGCGGACATTTCAATTGAATTTGACCTACCTGAAAATCCAGTCTTTATTTTTGGCGATGAGATTCTTTTGGAGCAGGCAATTTCTAACATGCTTAAAAATGCCATAGAGTCAATTGTTCAAGATGGAGACATAGTTATTTCTTGTGCTCTAAAGCCAAGGTGTTTTTGTATATCAGATAATGGGAAAGGAATTCTCCCAGAAGAAGAAGCAAATTTGTTCAAACCTTTTTTTAGTACTAAAACCAATGGTCAGGGCATTGGTTTAATGTTGATCAGGGATATTTTACAAGATCATGATTGTCAATTTTCACTTACTACTGATTCTATTACGAAGCTGACAAATTTCAAGGTATGTTTTGATCAAAATTAATATAGGTATCTTGTTATTACAAATTGTCTGTTTTACAATTACCCTAGTCCAAATTTGGATTCTAAGTTTTATTTTTCTAGATTAACAGTCGAAATTAAAACTAACAACAAATTTGATAAAGTGAAAACTACCCCTGTTTTTGTTATACTATTTGTCTTTTCTTTTTTGTGCACGTCTGCACAAGATTTGCACTTTACCAATAATAATTTTGCACCACTATACTTTAATCCTGCAGAAACTGGATCTTTCAATGGAACCATAAGAGTTGGAGCTATTCTGAGGGATCAGTTTTCAAGTTTTATTACCAACGCTTATCAATCGCAATCTGTATACATAGATAGTCCACAATCTCTAGGAATACTTAAGAATGATTGGGTTGGACTAGGCTTGGTATTTTATAATGACGCTGCTGGAGA
>CALIIW010000255.1 GCA_938018185.1 uncultured Saprospiraceae bacterium | reverse complement strand
GGAAAGCAAGATAAGACCATCACTATTTTAGGAGCAACAGCTCACGTTGGGAATGGGGAAGCCATTGAGAACAGTGTGATTGTTTTCAAGAATGGAAAATTGACTTTTGTTGGTAAAGCAGAAAATGCTCCATCCATGCCTGACATAGGAAGAGTGATTAAAGCAAAAGACAAACATGTGTACCCAGGATTTATTGCTTTGGAGTCCTCTTTGGGTTTGATAGAAATTGGAGCGGTTAGAGCTACGAGAGATTCTAGAGAACTTGGTTATTTAAATCCATCCTTAAGGTCAATTATTGCATTTAATACAGATTCTAAAGTCATCCCGACTGTCAGGAGCAATGGAATTCTATTGGCCCATATCGTTCCAACTGGAGGTACCATGCCTGGGCAATCCTCCGTCGTTCAACTTGATGCATGGAATTGGGAAGACGCGGCTGTTGCTACAGATGTAGGCATCCACCTTTCTTGGCCTTCAACCTATAGACGATTAGGCTGGTGGGCTGAACCAGGTGGCATTAAGCCAAATGAAGATTACCAAAAAGAGGTTGACAAGATTAAAATGTTTTTTGATGAAGCTAAAGCCTATACAAACAATTCCAATCCTAAGCAGAAGAATTTGAAATTTGAGGCCATGCGGGGTTTGTTTGATGGATCAAAAAAATTATTTATTAAATCTGGACAGGCAAAAAGTATGATGACCGCTTGCCTTTTTGCCAAAGAATTAGGCTTGGATCCCGTGATAGTTGGTGGAGACGATTCTTGGTTAATAGCAGATTTTTTAAAAGAGCAAAACATCCAAGTTATCTTAAGCGCTTCCCACAGTTTGCCAGATCGAAAAGAAGATGATATTGACATCACTTACAAGTTGCCAAAAATATTACATGATGCCGGTTTAACTTTTGCAATTTCAAATTCAGGTTATTACGAACAAAGGAATTTGCCTTTTCAAGCAGGCCATGCCGTAGGCTTTGGACTTCCTTATGAAGAAGCCGTAAAAAGCATTACGCTTGGTCCAGCAAAAATATTAGGCATTGACAATAGGTATGGTTCATTGGAAGTAGGCAAAAGTGCTACTTTGTTTATTTCCTCAGGAGATGTGCTTGACATGAGAACATCGACAGTAGAGGAAGCATTTATAGATGGCAGGAAGATTGATTTAGATAATAAGCAGTCTGCTTTGTATAGAAAGTTTTCGAATAAATATGAGGAACAAAATGCTCAAAAAAAGGATTGATTTTAATTTTCTTAACAAATAAATAACGACTACATTTCGTTTATTAGTTATTCATTTAGACTTTTGAGCGTCTAAATATTAAAATATCAGATGAGTAGATATATTATAGTTTTTTTACTGCTTTGTTGCTTTAACATCGTGCTTAATGCGCAGGATGAGGAATTTGAGCAAACTACCATTGACGGAGAGCTTGTTTATTATTATGTTGCTGCACCTGGTGACACTGTTTTGCTATATGGACTTGACAGTATATCCGTCTCTTCCCCTAGAACATTTGAAGACAGGGAAGAATATCGCAAGTATCTAAAATATCGTCGTTATGCAAATGTTGTTTTTCCATATGCTATAAAAGCAATCAAGATATTTAGAGAAGCAGATGAGGTAACAAGAACCATGAAAAAGGGGAAGAAGAAAAAGCATATGAAGCGTTTACAAAAACAACTAAAAGATGAATTTGAGGATCCTTTAAGGAATTTGACAAAAACGCAGGGCTTGATATTAACCAAGATGATAGAAAATGAACTCGAAACCCCTTTTTATGATCTGATAAAAAATCTCCGGGGTTCTTTTGTTGCTAGTTATTGGAATACCTTAGGAAAAGTCAATGGTTATAGGCTCAGAGATGGCTATAAACCAGGAGAAGACCATATTTTAGATACGGTCATCAACGATTTTGACATATCTTATAAAAAATAGAACCAGCTAAGCCTTATCTTGTTATTGTTTATAGAACATTTGGAAAGGAAACAAGCTTTGCCTTCATATTAATAAATTCATAGATGTACGCAAATAAGGAACTCATTCTTGATTCTAATAAAGTTGCTCCGGGCACTATTTGTTGGAAAAGTCCATCCAATATTGCACTCATAAAATATTGGGGAAAGCATGGTAAGCAGTTACCTCAAAATCCATCTATTAGCTTTACTTTAAACAACGCCTTTTCAGAGACTCGGATTTCACATAGTCCGAAGACTTCAAATTTGGCTGAAATATCTTTTGACTTTTATTTTGATGGAGCAAGAATGGACTCTTTCAAACCAAAGATTGAAAAATTTCTTTCTTCAGTTGTAGATATTTTTCCTTTTCTAAAACAATTACATTTAAAGATAGAATCCACTAATTCTTTTCCGCATTCAGCAGGAATTGCTTCATCAGCTTCTTCAATGAGTGCTTTGGCTTTATGCCTCTGTAGTATCGAAGAAGAATTGTTTGGACAAAAACTTGAGAAAGAGGCATTCTTAAAGAAGGCATCTTATGTTGCCAGACTTGGATCTGGTTCAGCCTGTAGGTCTTTGTATCCTCATGCAGCTGTTTGGGGTAAAAGCTTGCGAGTTAAAAATTCAAGCGATGAATTTGCCATTCCATATGGAGATCAATTGCATGCCGAGTTTAAAGATTTTAATAATGATATTTTAATTGTAAGTAAAGAGGAGAAAGGAGTAAGTAGCAGTCAAGGTCATGCTTTGATGGAAAACAATATTTATGCAGCAAGTAGATATAAGCAGGCTAACCTTAGGCTGGATAGATTGCTAGAAGCACTGAAAGCTGGAGACCTAGAAACATTTGGTAGCATCGTAGAAAACGAAGCCCTTACACTTCATGCGATGATGATGGCCTCTTACAAGCCTTTCATTTTAATAAAACCAAACACCCTGGTTATCATTGATTTGATAAAGGAGTTTAGAAAAGAATCTAAAATCCCTCTATACTTTAGTTTAGATGCAGGACCAAACCCCCATTTGATGTATCCTGCTTCTGCCAATACAGAAGTAAAAGGATTTATAAACGACATC
>CALIIW010000254.1 GCA_938018185.1 uncultured Saprospiraceae bacterium | reverse complement strand
ATTCATGATAGGGTTTCCATATCAGAGAAAATATATTTAGCAGAAATGAGCTTTAAACCATTAATAGGGCGCGAATATCATCTTTATGAGCGTTCTACTGGTAAGTATGTTTTATCAATGGTTGCTCCTGAAGAATGGGGTAAAAAGCCACCTTTTGAATTTTTAGCAACAGCCAGTCTATTATCTGATCATACTTGGGAGATAATAGAAGGTAAATTTTAAAAATGTATAAATTTATTTTCATTTTACTTCTTTTTCCTTTCCTATTGCAAGGCCAAAATAGTGTCGAATGGCAAAATGATACTTCCTTTGATTATGGCTTGCTAACACAATTTGAGCCTGCAGAAACAATTTTTACTTTTAAGAATATTTCTCCTGATACAATTGTCATAGATAATGTACGTACTACTTGTGGGTGTACGGCTCCTGAATGGGATTATGAACCAATAGTTCCAGGAGAAACAAGAGAAATAAAAATCATTTTTGATGCTGGAAAGCAAGGCTACTTCCGGAAGAAAATAAAGGTCTTTTTTAGCAATCAACGCAAAGGAGATTTGCTTTATGTAGAAGGAGAAGTAGAGTGAAAAGAAAGGGGGGGGCGGAAGTTTAAAGCTTAAGCAGATAAAGGTGAAAGTAGAAAATAAAGTTAAAAGTGAAATCTGTAAAAATTTCTGACACAATTTTAAAATAAACCTTAGGGATTAGCAGATAAAACTTAAACCATTGAAAATTAACTTTTGATACTTGTGTATTTTAAATTCTTTACTTCGTTTTTAGCGATAATGTCCGAAAAACAAGGTTCTCCTCGAACACCATTTGTCATGATTTTTTGTCAAAAATCTCGCCAAATGAATTCAGCTAATTTCTTGTACCCAGTGTTTACACACTGGCTACAATAATGTCACGCCTCTGGCGTTTTTGAGCTTACTTCTGAATAACTCAACCTTCCAGCTTTGAACTATAATTTAAACTTTATCTGCTTCAACTGATCAAGCTTTCTACTTTATAAGGGGCCTTCAAGGTCAAATTCGTATTGAATATCCGCTATCTCGTCGATATTCCGCCTACCTTCTTCAAATCAATCCATAAATAGAGCAATTGGATCTGCCATTTTCAGTTATATTTGCGTGAATTAAAGCAATCTATCGTGAGTGTACTTATTTTCTTTTTGATCAGTTATGTTTTGTTGAGTATCAGTCTATACATGCTATTCCCAAAAGCGGGTGTAGATGCATGGAAAGGTTTGGTTCCAGGCTTGAATTTTATAGAATGGTGCAAGATTATAGGCCGTAAACCAATATTTGCAGCATGGTTGCTGTTTCCGATAGTGAATTTGTTCATCTATGCTGGGATGTGTGTTGACATGATGCGTTCTTTTGGCAAAGAATCCTTTTTGGATGCGGCCATTTCAGTTATATATGCTCCAATTGCATTCTTTAGATTATCAAAAAGCAAGGATGATAAGTATAATGGTCCAGTAATGGCTCAAGAAAAAGAATACTTTGAAAAAGTAAAACTTGCAGAACAAGGCGATGACAAATATGCTTTAAAGAAATTGCAGGCAAATAATCCTTACAAAAAAACAGTGGGTAGAGAATGGTCGGAGGCAATAATTTTTGCTGTTTTTGCGGCCGCTTTTATAAGAATGTTTTTGATAGAAGCTTACAAAATACCAACAGGATCCATGGAAGGTTCTTTGCTGGTAGGAGATTTCCTTTTTGTAAGCAAAGCGCATTATGGTATAAGAATGCCTCAAACAATTGCCATGATTCCACTTCTTCACAACCAAATACCAATACTAAATAGAGAATCCTATTTAAAATCACCAAGCTTACCATATAAGAGATTGCCAGCAATTGAAAACATAGAACATAACAAGCCAATTGTTTTTAATTATCCAGAAGGAGATTCTGTTTATGTTATACCGGGAAGAACCTATAGTGTTCATGATGGAAAAAGAAATCCGAGAATCCAAGATGTCATAAAAAAGAGTAGAGAAAGATTGGTGGTTCGTCCTATGGATAAAAGGGATCACTATATAAAGAGATGTCTAGGAATGCCAGGTGATAGTTTGCAAATTATAGGCAGACAAGTTCATATAAATGGAAAGGCCGTTGAAAATCCAACTTCTATTCAGTTTAGACATATGGTAGAACATAAAGGTTTTAAATTGAATGAAGAGAAATTTAGGGAATGGGGCATTTCTCCATTGGATATGAATGATGCCAAGCAAGAAGATTCTAGGGTATTGATATTAAACCAAGATCAAATTGAAAAAGTCAAAAAGATGGATGATCGAATAAAGATCTATCCAGTTAAAAATTATAGAGTTCAAACAGTGGGAGGTACAAATATTATGCAAAAGCTTGAAGCATATTCAATCCCTAAAGCTGCCGTTTCTGTATTTGTCAAACAAGCACTTTCATTGAGTGACGAACAGGCCTTGGCTTTGCAAAAGGACTCTTTGGTATCTGTTACTCCTGCAGCGACAACTTCCATCTTTCCCCACAACAGAGATTCAAAGAGATGGACCGTGGATGATATGGGTCCTATATACATCCCAAAAGCTGGAGCAACTGTAAAATTGACTCCTAATAATATTGCCTATTACGAGCGAATTATCAACGTATATGAGGACAATGACTTCAAAGTTGAAGGAAGCAAGTTCATCATAAACGGTGAGGCTACGACAGAATATACCTTTAAGCAAAATTACTACTGGGCGATGGGTGATAACCGTCACAACTCAGAAGATTCAAGAGTTTGGGGTTATGTTCCTGAGGATCATATCGTTGGAAAACCATTATTTATCTGGTTTTCAACCAAAGAAGGAGATTTCAGAAAAGGCATACAATGGAGAAGGATATTTAATGGAGCTACTAAGATGTAAGTTGC
>CALIIW010000253.1 GCA_938018185.1 uncultured Saprospiraceae bacterium | reverse complement strand
ATTAGTTGTTATAAAATACTGTTAAAGATCAATTAATCCTTCAAAATTTTAATATCGTAATGGTCTTATCATCTCCAAATACACTTAGCACAAACAGATTATCATAATCTTTTTCATCGAGACTTTCAAAACGTTCTTCTTTCAGAACTTTATTCATCAATTTAGGGGTCGTGTTAGAATGACCAACAACTAGAACATTTCCAACTTTATGATCTGCAAGGATCTTTGTAATATCCACTAAGTCCGTTGGATAGATTTCTACATCCAAGTTTTTTTCCAAAGCCAATGGTGCTACTGTTTGTCTTGTTCGTTTATAATCCGTAGAATAAATCTTCGTGATTCCAGCGGCCCGCAAATGATTAGCAAGCCTTTTTGCTCTAGCCAAACCAATTTCATTTAAATCAGGATCTTTGGTGCCATCTGATGCTTTCTCAGCATGTCTGACAAGGAATATTTGAAATCCAGGACTAAGTTGCTCACCAACAACAACAGGGCTTACGAAGTGCCTTTCTGCCACTGCTTCATTAGGTGAAGAGCAAGATACCAGAGTAAAAAGCATGAACAAAGGCAAGGCATACTTGATCATTGGTTTTGATTTAAAGCTTGGTAGTTTTCTGAGTGGTGGACAATGCGCAAACTTCTTTTGCATTAATGCAATCGAATGGATTTTGTGCCAATAAATTAAACAAAAATAAAATTTGGAAGAAGATAAAAAGAAGTTGCTTTTTCATATGTATAAGTTTTTACACAGACTAATTCTAGTGAAAATTATAAGCACTTACTTCTTAAATATACAAAATATCCTTAATAATAGTAAACCTCATTAAAAAACAGGTTCTTATGATTTTCTACTTCCCATGAAATTCCATATTAGGAATCGCTAGATTTTCCTTTAAATATTTATCAAACCAATCTAATACTTGCTCATTTACTTCAGCTTTATGTTCCGAGATTCCATGATCTCCTCCTTCAAACATAATGAGTCTGTACGGTACTCTGTATTTTTCAAACTCCAAGGCGAGCTTAAGGCTTTGCTCTGGCTTAACCCGCCAATCTGCATTTCCGTGTAGCATCAAGATGGGCACGTTCTTGGAGAATTTATCTGCCCATTTAAGTGCAGAACGCTTATCTAATTCGGCAGTCTTATTGCTTTTATAATTAGGAATGTATTTAGCATAGACACCCGATTCCATATTAGGTCTGTCTTCAATATTTTGATACGCATCAGCTAAGGCGCCACCTACAACAGCTGCTTTAATCTTATCGGTTTTTGTCAAAGCGATATATGTCATCATCCCTCCTCTACTCCAACCATACATTCCTATCTTATCAGTATCAGCATCTTCCACTTCTTCTAAAACCTCTGGCAATATCAAAACATCATTTACATCTTTTCCTCCAAACTCTTCCTTGCCCTCCGATCTGCTATTTCCTCTATATTGAGAAGCTATAACAACATATCCCTCCTTCGCAAGTTGACCGAGTGTCATTGCCCCATCATAAACTTTTAAACAACCAAATTCTCCAGACCCACCTCTATTGTAGATTATGCATGGGTACTTTCCTGCTTTCTTAGGCTTCGCCATTAAACCTCTGATTTGTAAACCATCACTCAAATAAGAAATCCCATATACATCAATACTGTCCAAATATTTAAATTTTTCTTTCCATACTTTTTCCCCATCTACCTCTTCAACTAGCATTTTATAAACAGGAAAGTCAGACCAATCTGAAATCAGTTTTGTTTTAAGCAGCGAATTGTTTTCTTGTCCTTTACAAGCAGTGAAAGTCAATAAGACAATTAAAATTTGTATGCATTTTATCATTGATTACTGTTTAAATCTCAATTAAGTACTTTAAATTTAATAAAACCTTCCTTGAAAAATAGAAACACAAATACAAGATACATTAGAAAGATATACTTTGGTCCATCAATTTTAAAGATTAATTACTTTCCAAATGAGCATGTTGGTACAATTCCTTATCGTCAAGCATAAACTCCAGAATTGGTCGACATTTATCTTTACAAGCTGGGTAAAAATGTTTGTGAACCCTTTCCTTATTTTTAAGAGGATTTCCCCACCAAAATTCTGTTAGTGCTATTGGTTTCAGTTTATGTTGCAACGCATACTGAAGTAACTTCGGAGCAGCGCACTCCCCTGCTGCAGAAGGTGGTTTACCTTGAATTGCTTTTTCAAAAATTTGCAAGGCATTTTTCCTGTGCCCTATTACATTTATAAAGATATAATTTTCAAAAAGTTTTTTTTGAATAGAAATTGATCTAAGTCTTCTTTTATTTGTAAGTTCTTTAACTTCAGATTCACTGGAAGATTCTTTAATTTTCTTTCCTATTTCAGTCAAAGAAATCATGCCTTTACTGAAAAAGAAATCATCGGTTGAATCATCAAATATTGAAGGAATGAGATTTTCGTATGCTTTTGTTTCAGGCAATTTACCTGAGTTTGTTCCCAGATATGCAAAGTTGCCATCCTCTTTTTGAACTACCAAAATACCAAACATTTTTCCGTCTCGAACTTTAAAATCATAGCCCCACATAGAAGACTTCTTGTCTATAAATTCTTGAAATTCTTTGGCAGCAATTTTAGCTATTTCTGAGATCTCCAAACCAAAGGGGTTATTTAATTTTTTCGGGATTTCGACCTTTGATAAATCTGTTCGAAAATGAAATATTCTATCCTTTTTCATTCTATTCTTTTTCCACCAATTCAAAGCGATCGACCTCAATCACTTCCCCTGATTCCAAATTATTTATTTCAATATTCCCAATGCGCACTCTAATTAAACGTACAGTTGGAAATCCAACGGCCGCAGTCATCTTTCTAACCTGTCTAAATTTTCCCTCTCTTAATGTGATAGAAATCCAACTTGTTGGTCCATGCCCTTCATGTCTCACTTTTGCACTTCCTTGTTTGAATACCGGAGAAGGGTCTAGTCTATGAACTTTGCAAGCCAAGGTCTTATAAGTTTCATGCCTTAATTTGATAAGGACTCCATCACGTAACTTTTGAGTCGCAGTCTCATCAATGATACCTTCTATCTGCACAAAATATTCCTTTTCAATCTTTTTACTTCTGACCTGCTCACTAACCTTTCCATCAGTGGTTAACAACAATAGTCCTTCTGAATTTTCATCCAAACGACCTATCGACATGGTACCTTCTGGAAAATCACTTAAGGTCCCAAGCAATTTTTTATTCTTCCTTTTATTCTGATTATTGACAAACTGGGAAAGGTAGCCGTACGGCTTATGAATGATGAAGTGTTGGTGTTTGCACATTATTTAAGCATGTATCAAGTATAGGTTTTGTTGCCTATGTTTCTCTTGATAAGCGCCGAGCCCAAACTGCATTACAAATTATTAGCAATTCTAAAATATGATGCAAATCTAAGAAAAAAGATATAGTAGATAACGAATAAAGTTATAAGTTTTAAATAAACCACGTTTACTATTTGACTTCTACTTCATCACCTATTTTTATAACTCCCATCTTTCTTGGAATCAAATAAATTCCAAAATTTACCTTATTCTTTTCCTTTCGTAACTTAGCTAAAGTCTTTAATGGTTCTTGATTTTTATCCTTTTCCGCAGTCTCTGGATCAACAGTTATTAAAGGACATCTTGCCGTCTTTACAGCCACTTCAAATTCACACTTACCAATTTTTATCCTTTTCCAAGTATCTTCTTCATAAGGTTCGCCGCCCCTGATTACTATGTTGGATCTGAAATGATGTTTGTTAATTGGCTTATCAAGGTTTTTATTTAAATCGTTCATGGAGGATTCAGAAATTAAATGAATGGCAGATGCATCTTTGAAACCGATGAAATCATTCTCTCTACCATTGTATTTAGCTTTCATCTTTCTCAAATTCCCTTGATCGATCTTTACAAGTTGTGCTGGCTCACCAATGATATTCGATAACCAAGAATTAATACTGTGATGTATTCCTTTTGCAGCGACTTGATCTTTAAATAACAGTAATTCTTCTTCAGATTCTTCATAATTCTCTGCCATTGAGAAAGCTACTTCTTCTTGATCTACTGCACAAAAAAACAATGTATCTCCTTCAATTCTTGTTTTGATCTTCAATAAATTTTGATTCTCCCTTGCAGTTATGATTTTATCTTGATTGTTTGCTATTGCAAAATATCTATCAAATTTTAAGCCCGCAGGCTCAACTTC
>CALIIW010000252.1 GCA_938018185.1 uncultured Saprospiraceae bacterium | reverse complement strand
TTGTTTCAAATGTTGCTACGTGGTTCAAATGCAGTGGGTTATGCAGCTTACCCAGACAATTTGATTAAGGCTTTTATAGAAAGGGCTTGGGACGGTGGAAATGGCATTGATGTATTCAGAATTTTTGATTCTTTAAATTGGCCTGTTGCTTTACAGACCTCCGTTCAAACCGTTTTAGAAAGAACGGAGGCTATTGCAGAAGTTTGTATTTGTTATTCGGGTGATATTTCAAATTCAGACAAACACAAGTTTGATTTAAATTATTATTTGGATTTAGCTAAACGAGTAGAAGATATGGGGGCACATATTCTTGCTATAAAGGATATGGCTGGACTTTTAAAACCAAGGGCCGCTGAAGAGCTGATAACATCCCTAAAAGAAACCATTGATATTCCAATTCATCTACATACACACGATACTTCTTCGATACAATCTGCAACTTATTTGAAAGCGATAGAAGCTGGAGTTGATGTGGTGGATGTCGCAATTTCTTCCATGTCAGGATTGACTTCCCAGCCAAACTTTAATTCTATTGTGGCTATGATGGAAGGCCACGAAAGAGAAAATGAAATTGATTTAAAGGCATTGAATCAATTTTCTGATTATTGGGAAACAGTGAGGTCCTATTATTACCCATTTGAAACGGAACTCAGGTCAGGTACTGCGGAAGTTTATGAACATGAAATTCCTGGAGGACAATATTCAAATTTAAAACCGCAAGCTAGAGGATTGGGACTTGAAGATAAATTTGATTTGATAAAGCATAATTATCAAGCTGCAAATATGATTCTAGGAAATTTAATAAAAGTTACACCTTCCTCAAAGGTAGTAGGGGATTTAGCCATGTTTATGACTTCTAACAACTATACTGCTGAAGACATATTTATCTTAGGACATAAGATAGATTTCCCAGATTCAGTTAAAGCACTAATGAGAGGAGACTTGGGTCAAATTGCTGGAGGCTTTCCAAGTGATATTCAAAAGATTGTTTTAAAAGAAGAGGAAGCTTATACGGATAGGCCTAACCAGCACCTTAAAGAAATTGATTTTGAAAATGAATTTCAACTTTTCAAAAAGCAAAAATCCTATGAGCTAAGTGAGAAAGACTTTATAAGTTCAAAGTTATATCCCAGAGTGTTTGAACAATATTTGACGCATTATGATCAGTATGGAGATGTGGTTAATTTGCCAACGGCGGCTTTTTTCTATGGGCTCAAGCAAAATGAAGAAATAATGGTCAAGTTAGGAGAAGGGAAAAATATCCTTATCAAATATATGAACATGACTTTGGCAAATGAACGAGGGACAAGGCATGTACTATTTAATTTGAATGGGCAGATGCGTTCCATTGAAGTCTTAGATGTTTTGGCAACTAGCACAGAAGTAAAAAATCAAAAAATTCAAAAGGCCAACGATGTAGGATCGCCATTACAAGGTTCTATTGCACAGTTATTGGTAATGGAAGGAGATCAGGTTGAAATGAATACCCCTCTATTTATAGTAGAAGCTATGAAAATGGAAAGTACCATTACTTCACCAGCAAAGGGGGTTGTCAAAAAGATTTACTTGAAAGAAAAAAGCTTAGTAGAACAAGATGATCTTGTAATTGAATTAGAGTAAACTATGCGTCAGCTTTATCAGTTGCATCTGCATCAGTAGCTTCTTCCGTTTTTGTAGAGACTTCTTTCTCTACAACAACCTCTTTTTCTACAGCTACCTCTTTTTCTACAGCAACTTCTTTTTCTACAGCAACTTCCTTTTCTGCAGGTTCTTCAACACCTGCTTCTTTTGCAGCTTTCTTTTGTGCTTTTTCTGCGGCTTTCTTTTCTGCAGCTTTTTCTTTTTGTTTGACCTGAATCTTATTAAGAATCAAAGCTGCTTTCAATAAGAAATCTTCCTTGTGTTCAAAGAATTCTTGATGAATCATCAAAAGTTTTGCAGCATCAAAAGCGGCTGTTTTAGGTTTTACTTGTCTAGCAGCGATTGGATGCAGAAAATATTCTAAGTTATTTGATTTAAGAGCTGTATGGTTTTGCTCAAAGTTTACAATTACGCCAAGTTTATTAAGAGAGAACAGATAGCTGCATTCCTTATTAAGAGCAGTTTGTAAATCAAGAATTTCCATTCTTCTAAATTCGGCACCAGATCTTTCACAAAGGAAAATGTCTCTTTTTCCATCAAATGTGACAAGCTTATCTATCTGATATTTTCTGAAATTTTTCATGAAGAAACCTTTCACATATCTTTTGATATTTCTAGATCTAAAGAAGATTTTATCCAAATCGTCTTTTTCCAACTTCAATTCTTCATCAAAGCGTTGCTTCTTTCTAGTTTTGAGGTTGACGACGTATTTTAACCGACCAAGTGTATGCCCTAATTCGTCTGTTCTTGTGTTTACAAAAACAACATCTATGTCTTCATTGACATTTAGGCTTTCAATAAAAATTTTATTTTTGGTTGTATCAAATACAAGCAGTGATATATCACTGATAACGAAATAGTTAGGATAACCACCGTTTATATTTCCATACTTTAGCTCAAGAAAGGCTATGTTGCTCATACACAAGTTTCAATTAAACGACAAAACTACACCTTTTTTAGTGCTTGTCTCAAAGTAAAAGTATTTATTTTCAATGAAATAAGCCAATATTATCGGTAGTAATCTAATTGTTTTTCGTTGACTAATTATTTAAGGGGTTATTTGCTTCGTTATAAGACGAAATAACCAATTTTCTGTTGCAATTTAAACTAAAACAAGTCACCAGAATCCTAGTGTTTAGCACTCTAGTGACTTGAAATTTCTTTTTTGACTTATTTCCTAATGAATTCAAGCTCCACACGTCTATTTTTTCGCCTGTTTGATTCTGTATCAGATGCTGCAATCTGTGATTCTTTACCTAAGCCGACAAATTCCAACTTAGAAGCAGGGACTCCCGCATCTATCAATCTTTTATAAGCACATCTTGCTCTTATGGCAGAAAGGCTAATTCCGGATCCATCTTGATATTCTCCATTATAGCTATCTTTTTCTGTTTGATCAATATGTCCGTAGATTTTGACCTTACAGTTTTTACAAGCTTTTAGGACTTTTGCAATTCTTGGTATCTCATCTTTTCCTGATTGCGTCATTCTTGCTTCATTGAATTCAAAGTTTGCATATTCCATAGAGAATTTTTTTGGATATGTTGAAGCAGGATTGGAAAGATAGTCAGCCATTTTACCAGCATTTGTCGTTGATCTCAAATTTAAAGACTTTGAGCTAACGTTAGGGCACAGTGCTTGTTTTACTGGTTTAACGTCTTTCTTTACTTCTGGTTCGGTTTTAGGTTTTGACTCAACAACTTTTTCTTCCTCTTTCTCAATTACTGGAGGAACAATCTCCTTTTTTATTGGAGGTGTTAAATCAGCAGTAGTACCTATATTATCACCATTACAATTTTTCAATAAAAGGAAGATTAATGGGACCAAAGTCGCTAATAAGATTAACCACCACCACTTCTTCAAACAACCAGTTGCCCCGGCGTCTTGAGCCACTGCCGCAGCTGCAGCTTTTCTCTCTGTTGTTTTCTGTACTACTACCGGTTCTTTTTTCCTCGCAACTACTGGCTTTGCTTTCTTCACCTTCTCAACCTTCTTAATAGGAGTAACTTCTTTTTCAACTTTCTTGATGGGCTCTTTTTTAACCGTGTCAGTTTTAGTGATTATTTTCTTGGCAGCCCAAGGTGTGAAAGCAGCCGCTGCAAATAATGCATTCATGCTTTCTTTATTAGAAGTTCCACAGGATCTTGCTATCTCCTGTTTGTTACCAGCTTTTAAAATATAAAAGTGTTGTCCTTTTTCTTCTGTTTCTACCCATCGTTCTTTTATTTTTGAATTGGTTTTCACAGATTCGATCCCGTTATCTCTTCCTGCAGCAGATTTATAGGCTTGTGATCTGAGTAAAACTTCTCCTTTATCGTTTACATAAGAAAAATAGAATAATCCTTCTTTTTCAAAACTATTAAATCCTTTTTGTCCTGCGTAGGAAGCACAAGGCAAATATTCATCCAGCCCTGCTTTTGGTGTTGCGGCTAATGCTGCTAATTTATTTGCTTCAAGTTCTTTTTCTTTTTTCAATTTCAAAGCAAGTTCTTCCTCGGCCTTGGCTTTCGCCTCTGCTTCCGCTTTCAATCTTGCTTCTTCCTCGGCCTTAGCTACTGCTTTAGCTTCTGCTTTCAATCTAGCTTCTTCTTCGGCCTTAGCTTTTGCCTCTGCTTCCGCTTCCAATCTAGCTTCTTCCTCGGCCTTAGCTTTCGCTTGGGCTTTTGCCTCTGCTTCCGCTTTTAGTCTAGTTTCTTCCTCGGCCTTAGCTTTTGCTTGGGCTTTTGCCTCTGCTTCCGCTTTTAGTCTAGCTTCTTCCTCCGCTTTAGCACTGAGAGTAGTACTTGCTAAAAGTCCTAAAGAAGCAGCAGAGACCCAAGTACCATCTACTTCTTTTGCACCTTTACCTAAAATAGATTCTTCTCCTCTGACCCAATTCAAAGCTTTTTGCATTTCTGCTTCGTTCGGATAAGGACAAGAGCGAGCAATTTCTTGAGAGTTACCAGCTTTTAAAAAATAATAATGACCTTCATCATCTGAATCAGTTTTCCATCTGTCATCATTTTGTGCATTTTTAATCACAGAATTAATTCCATTGTCTCTTCCTGAAACGGAGCTATATCCTTCAGATCTTAGGAAGGTTCTTCCATTGAGATTAAAGGCAAAGTATTCTTCGCCCTCCGTACTAAATCTATGAAAGCCATCTGCTCCAGCATAAGAAGCACAAGGCAAATATTCATCTTGGCTAGTTGTTTTATTAGAAACTGTCTTAGCTGAAGCTCCAGCACTACCATGGAATAAAAGCGACATAGCGGCTTTCATATCAGCTTCATTATTGTAGAAGAAACTTTTTCCGACTTGCTTTTTTTCTTTATCTAAAACATAGAAGTAATACTTTCCATTCTTTGCTACTTTTACTTCGAAGTTATCTTCTGAAGGGGAAAAATTCATGGAGTGTATCAAGTTCTTTTCAGCTTCTTCTGCTGTTTCGTAACCTTTTACATTTGCATTAAAGTAAACAGACTTTTGCTTGGTATCTCGAATAATGTAATAAAACTTTTTATTGCCACCAGATTGGAAAATTTGCCAAACAAGATCGTTTACAGCGTACTTACCATTTTTGATTATTTTCTTTTCCCCTTTATCTTTCTTTGGCTTCTTCTCTTTTTTTGTTGGAGCTTCTTTTTTAGCTTCTCCCAAGTTTTTGGAAGATGAATCTGCAAAGCCTAATGTTTCCTTAGGTGCAGCAGACTCCTTGTTGGCAGAAGATTCTAAATTTGAAGAACCAGACAGCAAATTTGTGATGGTTCCATTCATTTCATCTTCAGAATCAAACCAACGACTTGTGGCTATCTCTTGGTTATTCCCTGCTTTTAAATTGAAAAAATATTTGCCATTTTGATGTTGTTGGCGGTCATACCTTTCAGGAATTGAAATATTCTTCTTCACAGAAATGATACCGTTGTCTCTGCTTTTATCTGTTTTGTACCCTTCGCTTAAGAGAATAACTTTATCTTTGGATAAGTAAGAGAAGTAATGTTCTGAGCTTACCTCATCAAAGAATGAACTGAATCCATTACTTACTTTGCCTTTATTTTTTTTATAAAAATCTAAAGGTTTGTAGTCGTCATCCTTGCCATCAGTTTTGTAAGCGTTCGTATTTTTTTCAATTTTATCCTCTGCTTCAATGTCTTCCTGTAGAAGTTTTGCGCTTAAAGAATAAAGCATTTTTACTGCTGCATCTCTAGATTCAATACTTCCAAATGCTTCACTATTCAAAATAGTTTTTCCTTTGTAATCGGACTTGATAAAATAGGAAAAGCCATCCTTGTAACTGATGGCGCTTTTATTTTTAGAAAAATCTTTGAGGGTGGATCTTTTGGCATCGTCTCTTTCTTCTTTTGATTCAAATGGGATACTTTTTAAAATAACATCCCCATTGTCAGCTAAAAAAGAAAAGAAGAATTTTTTACTCTTCTTCGTTTTGAAGGTGCGAATTCTCATAGTTAATAGGTTTTGCAGTTTTGTATTCTGGTCTATATAATAGCTGTATGAATTCTATTTGATAGATTCAGAAATTTAGTTGGGCCTGATGCAATTTATTACACCAATACCTTTTAGTATTTATCTCAATTTTATGACAGGAAAAAGTCAAATTGTCACATTTAAGAGGAAGCTTTTCTTTGAAAAAGAAAAAGAAAGCTTGATAGAGGTGATTAAATTAGTATTTATACCTCTTGTGCCACTGCTGCTTTAGGATGTTTTTAATTTTTTCTTCGGTAGGATTCTCTTTCGGGGAATAGAATATCTTGCCTTCAATTTCTTCTGGGAGAAATGCCTGATCTATAAAGTTGCCATCAAAATCGTGTGCATATTTGTAGTTCTTACCATAATTCAAGTTTTTCATCAACTTTGTTGGAGCATTTCTTAAATGAAGCGGTACCGGAAGGTTGCTTGAATTTCTTACTTCCTCTTGTGCTTTATTAATAGCTAGATAGGCTGAATTACTTTTTGGAGAAGTAGCTAAGTAAATAACAGCTTGAGATAAAATGATCCTGGCTTCAGGCATTCCAATACTTTGTATACTTTGAAAAGCCGTATTAGCCATGAGTAAGGCATTTGGATTTGCCAATCCGATATCTTCTGCAGCTAAAATGACCATTCTTCTACAAATAAATTTTATGTCTTCTCCAGCTTCAAGCATTCGAGCAAGATAATATACACTCGCATTTGGATCAGAGCCTCTCATAGATTTTATAAAGGCAGATATTATGTCATAATGCTGCTCTCCCGTTTTGTCATATAAAAGGATGTTATTTTGAATAACCGAGGCTACCATTTCATTATCTAGGGCTATTTTGCCATCCGGTACGGAGGTGATAACCAATTCTAATACATTTAATAGTTTTCTTGCGTCTCCTCCAGAATACCTTAATAAGGCATCCCATTCCAATATTTTTATTTCTAATTTTGATAATGCTTGGTCTTTCTCTATTGCATGCAGGACCAATTGCCTAAGTTCTTCTTCACTCAGATATTCTAGTACATAGACTTGAGATCTAGACAAAAGCGCTGAAATCACTTCAAAGGAGGGATTCTCCGTGGTAGCACCTATTAAGGTGATAATGCCTTTCTCAACAGCTGCAAGCAACGAATCTTGCTGAGATTTGCTGAATCTATGAATTTCATCAATAAAGAGAATAGGGTTGGGTTTATTGAAGAATTGCTGTTTTTTAGCTTTTTCAATGGTTTCTCGTATGTCTTTAACACCAGAATTAATGGCAGAAAGGCTATAAAAGGGGCGATTTAAGGTGTTTGCGATGATACTAGCGAGTGTTGTTTTACCAACTCCAGGAGGGCCCCAAAGAATAAATGAAGGAATATTGCCTGATTCGATAGCCTTTCTGAGCACTTTATTAGGACCTACCAAATGACTTTGACCTATATATTGATCCAATGTGCTTGGTCTCATTCGTTCTGCTAAGGGTATATTCATATGGAAATAGTAGTTTATTAGAAAAAATAAAAAAATAAATTAAAAAATTTTAAGCCCTAAGGTGTTGATAATCAGTAATTAAGGTAAAATTAGCAATAAAAGTTTAAATTTATTTAAAAAGGGACCCAACCAGGAGATTCTTTTTTGCGTGTGTATAAGTGTAAGGGATTTTTTAGTGATTAAAAATTAATAAGCGATTACATCCCATAAACCGTTTACAACTTATAACCGATTGCTACCATTAACCGTATTACTTCATGAGACTAAATTCCCATTAACCGATGAATTTTGTTTTCAAATAAGCCTTAATCAAAAGCCTGCCGGATTGGGAAAACCGGCAGGGCTTTTTTTAAAATGGAGATTAGCAAGAACCTCATATCAGATTGCCTCAAAGGCGATCGTAAGGCACAATTTCAGATGTTCAGAAGTTGTTTTAGCCCGCTTATGAGCGTATGCGTAAGGTATAAGACAGATCATGATGAAGCAGCCTCCTCGGTCAATGAAGGCTTCCTAAAAATCCTCAATAACTTAGATAAATACGATCCAAAAATTCCATTTGAAGCTTGGATTAAAAGAATAATGATCAATCATGTGATTGACGAATTTAGAAAGAATAGAAAAGTACAGGAACTGATTGAGTACGCCGATTTTAGCGAAAGAAATGACATAGACGATCCTGTCGATTACAATGAAGCTGATATACTTTTTGACACTGGTGACATTGAGGAAATGATTAAAACATTACCTCCCGTAACACAAAAAGTTTTCAATTTATTCGCCGTTGATGGTTATGCGCACAAAGAAATTGCAACATTTCTAAACATGAGCGAAGGTACCTCAAAATGGCATTTAAATTCAGCAAGAAAGAAGCTAATAGATTTACTTAATAAGAACGTGAATTCGCAAAAAGTAATTTAAGTATGAAGCATCAATTAGATGATTTTATAAAAGGAAAGTTCGAGAATAGAACCTTTGAATTCAATGATAGCTATTGGATGAATGCGCAAGCATTGATCGAAGCAGATGAGAAAAAGAAGAAAAGAAAAATGATTCTTTTTTACTTCGCAGGTATTGCTTCCATAGCGATGATTGCCGCATTTTCATACTATTTAGGTACACAAAAGGTAAATACAATTGTAGAACAAGATATTGCCCAAACCGAAAGCATCCAAACTGAAACCGATAACACCCAAACCGATAACACCCAATCCGATAACACCCAAACCGAAAGCACCCAAACCGAAAGCACCCAAACTATTAATACCGATAACACCCCAACTTTAAAACAAGATCAAGAATTTGAGACTCCTGAGAAACTTGTTACAGTTGGAGAGGCCATTCCGCAAAGTGTAGTCGAATCTAAGAAAACGATTGCCCCTATTACAAGCTCTATTGCTAAAACTGAACTGTATGCGCAAAAGCAAGTTGTCTCTGATAACAAGCCTGCAAATACAAATTCAAATGCCAAATCGATTGGAAAAGAAAGTCCCGATTTGAATGTATCAAACCAAGCAATGGCCTCCCAAAAGCCTAGGGTAAAGGAAGATGTTTTAAACCTACAGAAATTAAGTATGGCATCTTTGATGCCGCTCAATTATGAGCTTACCGAATTTTCTGCAGATGGATTGCTCCGAACTAGTGATCTTACAAATGATCTGTCTTCTTCGTACAACAGTGTTCCCAAATTTTACATGGGACTAAAAGCTGGAGCACTGTTGTATTTGCCCGCTCAAAAAGTTGGATACAATGCCGGAATAAATTTTGGGTATAGATTCAATAGAAACATAAGTCTTGAAGCTGAGCTTTTTTATAGTGTTTTACGAAATAAGTACAATGTTGTAGATCAAGCGGAGCTTACTACTTATTCTTTTGGAAGACAAGATTCAAATTTTGAAATAAATCCTGAAGAAATTCATTCTACAGAGTTGCCTTTGTTTGTGAATTTTGCCTTCGGTTCAAATGCTGGAAAAGATTTTCTAACAGCTGATAGATTCTTAAGACACAATGTAAACTTTGGAGCTTCTGTATCATTTGTAAATGGTATTAAAGGGAATCTTTCTCAAAGCTTTGATAACAATGAAATTGCTGATCCTGTTTCAGGCTGGTTAAACTCAGATTACTACAACAAATTAAATTATAATCTATTATTTGGTTACGACTTTGCTTTAACAAAAGCTTTGAAAATAGGTCTTAGAGCCAAATATCAATTAAATGATCTTTACAATAATGAAGTGATCGAACTTCAAACGGCTGAGCCAAATCATTTATATTTTGAATTGCAAACCAAATTGTCAATTTTTTAAATTCCGTGAACAGTGAATTACAAACTACTTAAAGGACTATTTTATATCGTACTGAGCATATCTATTTTGACTTCTTGTCAAAGAGAAGAGATAGGGCTTCCTGGAGAAACAAGCAACAGCCCAGTTTTTCATTTTAGTGCTGATTTGGAAGGAGTAAATACTAAATTAGAAGCTGGCGTTGATCAGAAATTTATGCATACAGATTGGTTAGTTGACCAATTTAATATCAGTTCATTTGTTGGCCACATCGGCGAAGAATCTTGTAATGAAATCTGCGAAGGTTCCTTTAGATTTGCTTTGAGAGATTATGATACGCAAGATAAAACAGATTTGGTAAAGGCCTTACCACCTTCCTCTTTTCAGTTTAAGAATGATTTAGAGGTTGACGCGGGAGAGGATGTTTATCGAGTGAATTTTAATAGTATATTTAATGAAGATAAACCTTCCTTCGCCTGGATTTTTGGTGATGGCACAACTACCTTTACTGTTGCAGATCCAATACATATTTATAAAAAGCCAGCAGAATTTGTTTATCCAGTATTTAGAAATTTCATCAATGAAGATAATAAGCTAGAGCTAGCTTGGAAATCAAGGCAACTCACTATTGTACCTGATGGTGTGCCGGTTCCAGGAAAGGTGAATGCGCACATGAATTTTGAAAATTTGGGGGATAATAAAGTTAGAATTTCTATGGAGATAGACGGTGATGGGATGGATATAATTCCTAGTATTGCTTGGGATGTTACCAAAGACCCATTGAATACAACAACTGGAGAAACCATAGTAACTAGTAATGATCATGTTATCGAACTAGAAATTACGGAAAAGACTCAAATTGGTGCACAACCTTTGTTTTTTAATCCGAGTAATACTTCCATTTTCTCAGCTGTTGATTTAGGGACCATCATTTCATTTGATTCAGATGGAGAACTGGAGTTCACTAAAGTAGATTACGATTATGAGGTTGAAGAAATTGAGCAAGGATCTAGGTTAGCCTTATCAACTTTTGATTTACAGTATGTAGATGATTCAGGAAAGTTCTATTCCTCCTCTCAAGGAGAGCAAACGGATGATGCGTATTTTGATGTCAAAAGCGTTGAGCCTTATTTAGCCAATGCCGCAGGTCAAAAAACCATGAAGCTAGAAGTTGAAACTTCTTGCAGATTGTATGCTGATGATGGTGAAAGTATTTTGTTGACAAATGGAGTAGGGGTGATTGCAGTTGCAGTGCCTGATTAGTTTGGATAAGAATTTATTTCACAGCGTTCCACAGCGAGAAGATGCGATTCACGGCGGCTTAGTTGGGATTAATATTAAGAGTACTTATTGTTTCTAAAACAAGAAAAAGAACCGTGCTCTCTGTGCCCAAAAAAAATCTATTTCCAAAACGACTAACTATATTACAAACCGTTTAATTCCATTTTTCAACAAAGCAGTATGGAAATTAATTATCAAACCAAGATTGTACCCACCCAATCTTAAATAGGTCAATATTTGCGCCCTATGTACATCCCTAATAGCTTCTACTGTTTTTAATTCTAGAACAACCTTGTCATTTAATACAAGATCCATTCTATATGCCAAATCAATATGGATGTCCTTGTATTTAACAGGCAAGTATAATTCATATTTGACATCAAGGCCTTTGTTTTTTAATTCGTGAATCATTATTTTTTGATAAGCCGATTCTAGAAGACCTGGACCTAAATTTCGATGGATGTCAAAGGCGACATCTAATGCAAGAGTTGCAATTTGATTTTCATTCATAACTTTATTTAAATTTGTTTTAGCTATGTGAATATAGTTAAAACTTTTAGAATGGCCGGGCGCTGAATTTGTTTCACACTGGCAGAAAGCGTTAAGGGGGGCTATACGACGGCTTAGGTGGAATTAATACAGGAATGGCATTATAAAAACCGAATGCAGCGCCGTGAACCGCTGTGCTTCGCCGCGCCTCGCTGTGACCCAAAAAATAATTAATTCAAAACCATGCAGTTAATCAGGAGCATAAGGTTAGAAATATGCAAGTAAGAATTTATTTCACAGCGTTCCACAGCGAGAAGATGCGATTCACGGCAACTTAGGTGGAATTAATACAGGAATGGCATTATAAAAACCGAATGCAGCGCCGTGAACCTCTGAGTTTCGCCCTGCCTCACCGTGACCCAAAAAAAATTATTCCAAAACCATACATTTTAAAACGGCTCCACCCTCCAAATGCAAAAAGTACATTTGGGATGAAAGATCACTAATGTCAATCCTATCCAAAACAATTCCTTCTTTTACTAATCTCCCATTCCTATCAAACAATAAATACTTTTGTTCCTTCAGATTATTCTTTAAGAAAATTATGTCTTTCCCGGGGTTTGGGTACACAGATATCTTGTCAAAAGGTGGCGTATTTGTATTTGAAGAAAGCATGCAATTGTTAATCAAATTAACCCGACTATCATCTCCTTCTGGAAAAATAAATTCGTTCAATGCGCCAGGGATCGCTTTCAAAAAAGAGTCTAACCATCCAGTCGCATAATCATAAAAGATTTGTTGCTGTTCTGCTCTTGATATTTCAATGCCAGTAGAAGCAGCCAGTTCCCCAAAGTCACAAGCAAAATCTGTATTTGCAAAGTAACAATGCGCGCCATCAATAATGTCCACAAAAACTTTGCATTCCGACGCAAGACTTTCAAAGATTGGTACATGATGTTCACTAGGCGGTGTTACCCCGTCTGATGAACCAGAAAGTATCAAAGCAGGCAAATTTATATTTGTGGCATAGTCAATGGCAGAAGGATTTGTTTCAGCAGGTGCTAGTCCAATGTACGTTTCAAAGTACATAGAAAGATCGCTGGCAAGTACAGAGGCACCTCCTCCCATGCTATGACCTATTAATCCAACTTTAGGAATGAAATGTCCATTGAGAAAGGATTGCGGATTAGTAGCTTGATCAACAATGTAGTCTGTCATGTAAGCAATATCATTAGCATATTCTTGATGGTCTGGAGCAATGCTGCCCTCAGTGGTTATAAACATTACGATATAGCCTTCATTTACAAAATGTTCTTTTACGTTTTCATAAGAGGTGTAAGGCATCACAAATCCATGCCCGAATACAAGAAGTGGGAATTCCCCATCAGCCAACATTTGATTAGCTCCAGCTGCTTGAGCAGGGTAAAACATTTCAGCTGTGACGAGACGCTCGTTTCTGTCCGGGTCTTCCATGAATAAAGAAAATTGACCTATCGGGTAATTTTGCGAATAGCTGATGGAGTAACAAAATAAAAACATAAATATTCCAAGGACCCTCATTGTTTTTGTTTTAGATATTTGATGTATTTAATCTTCTAGTTTAAAGTTATTAACCAGCCATGATTTTAGCATCACGAAGTTCATGTACGCCTTCCTGTGTGATGGCATATTGAAAACCTTTGTGAACTGCTGCAGCTCCATGATGACCATTCTTATCGATAGCAATATAACCAATTTGAAAATCCAACTTGTTATTGGCTTGTTTCATAATGCGTTTTATGCCTTCTTCGCAGGCTTCTTGCGGAGACGCTCCTTGTCTCATGAGTTCCACTATTAAAAAACTCCCTAGGGTCTTCATTACTTTTTCACCAAGTCCAGTAGCGGTAGCCGCGCCATATTCTGGATCTACAAATAAACCAGCTCCAATAATAGGAGAATCACCAACCCTACCTGACATTTTATAAGACAAGCCAGAGGTCGTACATGCTCCAGAAAAGTGCTGATGCTTATCAAGCGCTATTTGCCCAATGGTGTCGTGGTTTTCAATATTAATAATTGGTTTGTATTTAGAAGTTTTTAACCATTCTTCATAAGCCAATTTTGCTTTTGCTGTAAGCAATTCTGTTTTCTTGAATCCTTTTTCATAAGCAAATTTCTCCGCTCCTAGACCTACTAACATTACATGAGGAGTGTCTTCCATTACTTTTCGCGCAAGCGAAATAGGATGCAAAATGTTTTGCAAAAATGCGACTGCCCCAGCATCTCCAAGTTCATTCATGATGCAGGCATCTAGTGTTACTTTACCATCTCGATCTGGCGCACCACCTAAACCTACGGAACTTACTTTCGGGTCGGCCTCTGTTTCTCTAACTCCCGCTTCGACAGCATCGATGGCCTTGCCATTCTTTTTGATGATATCCCAAGCAACTTCATTTGCTCTCAGGCCGTGATTCCAGGTGGAGAGTATGATGGGCTTCGACTCCTTACTATAGCTATCCGCTGGGATCTTTAGGCCGGTTGCCAATCCCGTACCAAGCAAGGAGGTTTTTTGAATAAACTTTCTTCGTTTCATTTATCTAAAGTATGAGGCTCCATTCATATCAATGATAGAACCGGTGAGGTAATCAATGCCATCTTCAGATAACAAGAGAACAGCCTTGGCAATTTCTTCAGGCTTAGCTGCTCTATTTAATGGACTTTGAGCAAGAATTTTTTCTTTGTCTGGACCTTTGATGTAGGGTTTAGCCATATCCGTGTCTACAAAACCTGGAGCTAAACCAAGCACACTTATGTTGTATTTTGCTAACTTCTTTGCTAGAGATTGTGTTAAGGAATTCAAACCTGCTTTTGCCGCACCATAAGCCGGATGTTCTGGTTCCCCTCTATAAGCACCTCTGGAAGTTATGTTGATGATCTTCCCTTTTTTTTCATGGATCATGTAGTTAGCTACGCAGTAGCATACGTTTGCTGGTCCATTGAGATTGATACCCATGGTTTTTTCCCATTTGTAAATCCACTCTTTATATGGGAGATCAATTATGGAGTGAGGGATGTAGATTCCAGCATTATTAATTAATATATCAATATGGCCAAATTGCAAGGCTACCTCATTGACAACTTTACGGACTTCCTCTGGTTTGCTTACATCTGATCTAAGAAATATATGCTGCTCGCCTTGGATCAAGGCAGTGGTTTGTTGTGCAGCATCTTCATTGCTATAATAAGTCAATGCCAAGCGAGCACCTTCTTTTGCAAAAGCCAAGGCAATGGCTCTGCCGATACCTCTGGTGCCTCCAGTTATCAAAACGGTCTTGTCTTTAAATCTCATGAATGATATTATCCTTAAGTATAAGGCTTAATTTTTAAAAATTAAGGAGATTTATGAGGAAAGATTTGTCAAGAGCATGCTCTTGGGTGTAAAGCTTTTGTTTACTTAGTTTTTTTAAGCTTGGTAAAAATTCTTAAAACTTAACTACCTTCTTAATATAAGATTTACCCTCCGATATCACTTGAACATAATAAACGCCTGTTCCAAGATGTGCTAAGTCAATTTGCATTTCTGAAGCGTTGGTCTTCTCATCTTTAAAAACAAGATTTCCAGCAGAACTAAAAATTTTAATTGCAAGACCGGCTTTGTATGGATTGGCAAATTCAATATTCAATATATTTTTGAAAGGATTAGGATTGGCTGTAAATATCAAGGCCTCTTCCAGGTCAATATTTGAATTAGGCCTTTCTTTTTTAGTAATAAATATTGGAGAGCCTGTCAACTCAATGCTTGGACTATTAATTTTGTAATCTCTACCTGTCAAAGCAAAGTCCCACTTGTGATAAACAAGATCTTCTTTATAAAAGTCCTCGGGAATTTTGAATCTAAATTTAGGATTTTCGATAAGGTCTTGATGGGTTTTTGCCCATAACACCATAACCTCTTTGCCATTGCCATCTCTGAAAAGGCCGCCATCTATTTCTGGTATGGTATCAATAAAAGAATTATTTTGATAATCAAAATAATGGTCTTTCAAGAATGCAATGGTTGTTTTGTAGGCGACGCCTCCTTGGGTATAACTGTGTGCATAAGGTTCTGATTCTCGTATCTTTTTATATAAGCCCATGAAATTAAATTCTGCATGCTGGTACACCGGATTTGTTTCTTCGGCTAAGTTGTAAATATGGTATTGAAGCAAGCCTTCTTTTTGTGCAGCAACAAGTGCTTTTATATTGAAATTTCTTTGGGCTTCATCAGAGCCAATATTGTCATTAAATCCTTTCCTAGGAATATTACATTCCGTATTGATAAAAAACTTTTGAGGATACTCGAAACCATCGTATCCATAATCAAAAAGAATTTGTTCAAAATCTCTTTTTTTATCTATCATCAATTCAACCGCCTTGTCTGAATGTCTGTCATATACAAAGTCGAAAATCTCATTGTTCCAAGTACGCATGCCTTCTAGATGTGGATAAGCATGATAGGAAAGCACATCAAAATAGGCACCTCCTTTTAAAGGATAATCAACAGATACATTTCCAGCATCTGGATTATCTGTATTTCTCATGATGGCATCTAGAAATGAAGTATAACCTAATCCTCCTGTGCAAATCATCGCATCAGGATCTATGCTCTTGATAACTTCATAACTAATACGAAGCATTCTAATATAATTGTAAAAAGGAGCGGATAAAGCTTGTTCGCAGGCAGGTGGATCGTTTTCCCACCAGTTGCCGTCCAAGCCTCTTGGCTTCCAGGCATTGCCTCCATGATCGAAATCGGGTTCGTTCCAGATTTCCCAAAATTTTATATAGTCTTTATACAAGGGGACCATTTTGGACAGATACACCGCATAATAATTGTCATCATTTACTGCCGTTCCATTTTTTCCTTCATCCCAAATCGGTTCGTATAAATTTTTAAAAACATTTGATTGTCTATCGTCGCAGTAATAAGAAGAATCTCTATGCCATTCGGCAGGATAACCAATGAAGGCTACATGATCCCGCATACCGAGAGACTTATAGTGTTCAAAAGCTGAGACTCTGATATCGTATCCCCAATTTTCAAGAAAGAATTCAAATAGGGCAGGACGCATGCAGTTTACACCAATGCCATCTATTCCCTCGGCAGGATTTCCAGCAGCAAGATCTGCAAGCTGCTCATCTGACCAGGGTGGATTCCAGCCCATATTGGTGCCTAAGCCAAAGGTGTTATAATATTTTGGAATGGAGTCGTTTGCTGTAACGCTAGGTTGTGCATACATATATAGTAGACAAAACAATAATACCACGGAAAGAAAGAGCCTCCTCAAGATCGATTAATTTTAATTTAATAAAATGGAAATAAAATCGGGGAGAAGTAGGTATGCAGGCTATTGGCTTTTTGCCATTGGGCGTTTGCTTATTATTAAACAATAGGTAGCAAGAGGAGTGTTGCTAGAATAGTGCCAAGGTCTTTTTATGAAGGAAAGTTGTTATGTGAGTGTAATGGGAAAAGGAATAGTACTTGACTAAATATAAAATGAAACCGACCGAATTTAAAACGGATTATGTTTTTTTGTCTAACAATTCTATTTTCGTCCTGAATTTCAAAAGATTTTATGGTCCATTAAAACAAATAAGTTTTTTGGGTCACAACGTTTCACAGCTAAGCTCGGCGTTTCACGGCGCTCTTTTCTAACTTGTTTAATAGAAGCTCTCATAACAACAAAAGCCTATTTAAAATTAAATAGGCTTTTGTTGTTTTATTAATAGGGTATAGTTAAAATACTTACTTCTTCTCTTCTTCTTCCACCGGTACTGGGTCTACCTTGCCTCCAGATACTTGTTTGCCATCTTTATATTCATATTTCATGGTTACTTGTTCTGCTTCATTATAGTAAGTAGATGTACCATGCTTTTGGCCGTTTTTAAATTCAGCTTCTTGTTGAATCTTGCCGTTAGTATAGAATGTTTTGTAAACACCATCTATTTTGCCATCCAAATAGTTTGTAGATTCAAGCATTCTGCTTGATTTGTATTTGGCATATTCTCCATTGAGTTTATTGTTGATAAATCTAGACTTGGTTTCAATGGTACCGTTTTTTGCAAAGGTAAGTTGAATGCCATTCTTGACATCGTTGTAGTAGTTGGTTATTTTTTTGATTTTCCCTTGATCTCTACCATTGTAGTAAGTTACCCAGGCACCTTCTCTTTTGCCATCGCTTAAATTACCTTCTTCTGCAAGGTTGTTTTCATTATCAATTTTTTCTGCCCTTTGCAAATTAGATCCAGGCACATCAATAATTTTAAAACCCGACAAATCGCCTGATCCTTGAGTTCCTGGGTCCGGAGCAGCTGTTTCAGTGCTTGCAGAACCACCACAGGAAAGAATAATTGATAGAAATAGTGTAAATAGCAGGAATTGTCTCATTATATATGTTTTTATTTAGATACGTATTTGCGAAATTATTGTTTTCGGGAAAAAAATCAAAGAAAAAAAGAAATTTCTTCCTTGTGAAATTAAAAAGAATATTGATTCTATTTTACTTAAAAAATCAGCTTTAATATTTTCCTTTTTCCAAAAAATTATATTTTTGTTGCTGAATTTTGAAAACAATCAAACTATTCAAACTTAATGGATATACTAATTAGGAATTTGAGTAAACATTATGGAAGCCAAAAAGCCGTCGATAATATTTCTTTTGAAGTTAAAACGGGAGAAGTCTTAGGTTTTTTAGGTCCTAATGGTGCTGGAAAAACTACCACCATGAAAATGATCACTTCTTATCTAACTAAAGGAAGTGGAGAAATTTTAATTGGTGGAAAAACTTTTGATCAAGAAGATATGCGAAAGCATATTGGATACCTACCCGAACACAATCCCCTTTATCTCGATATGCCGGTTTTGGATTATCTAAAATTTTGTGCCTCTTTGCAAAAAGTACCAAGCAATCAGATTGATACTCAAATCAGAAAGATGGTCAGACAATGTGGTCTTAATAATGAGAAACACAAAAAAATTGGTGAATTATCAAAAGGATATCGCCAAAGGGTTGGCCTAGCTCAAGCAATGATACATGATCCTGAGATTTTAATTTTAGATGAACCTACCACTGGTCTAGATCCAAATCAAATTGTTGAAATTAGAGCATTAATCAGGCAATTAGGAAAAGAAAAAACAGTAATTCTCAGTACACACATCCTTCCTGAAGTAGAAGCAACTTGTGATCGAATCCTCATCATCAACGAAGGAAAAATTGTAGCAAATGGGACTTCTGAGACATTGAGACGACAAGCTTCTGGAAACAAACTTTTGAAATTGAGAATTTCAGGAGCGGACTCTAATCAGATTCATGCCGCATTAAGTGGTTTGGCTTCAGCAAAAATGGTAGATATCGTTAATGCGGAACAAAATAGATTTGAATTACAAAGTTCCGAAGGCACTTTAAATGAAGATGTCTTTAAACTTTGCGTAAAAAATAATTGGGTACTCCTTGAGATGGTACCTTTTGAAACAAGACTGGAAGATATTTTCCGAGACTTAACCTTAAATTAGAACTGAATATGAATCCAATTTGGGTAGTAGCCAGAAAAGAGATCAGTTCCTTTTTTGATTCTTTAGTGGCCTACGTATTTCTCATCGTATTTTTATTGATCTGTGGTATATTTACTTGGTTATACGGCCTATTTGTCCAAGATATCTTTATTAGAGGGCAAGCAGATTTGATGGCATTTTTTATTAATGGCGCACTTCCCGCTATTGGGCTTTTTATACCCTCGATAACGATGGGTATGATAGCCAAAGAATGGAAAAGTGGTACCATAGAACTACTGCTTACAAAGTCCCTATCTAATTATCAATTGGTCATAGGCAAATACCTTGCATGCCTCTTACTGATAGTTGCTGCATTGGTTTTTACCATACCTTATATAGTTACAATTTCTCAAATTGGAGATCTTGATCTAGGAAGGACGCTATCCGGCTACTTTGGTTTACTGTTAATATCTTCCGCCTATATTAGTTTGGGACTATTCGCAAGTAGTTTGACGGAAGACCAAGTGGTTGCTTTTGTGATTTCTCTGGTACTAGGAATTTGTTTCTTTTTATTATTCAGTGTACTTGCCTCAAATTTGCAGGGAATAGGCTCTGAATTTTTTGACTTTGCAAGTTTCTTCTCACATTATGAACCGATGGTAAGAGGGGTAATTGATACAAAAGATGTGATCTTTTTTCTTTCAATTACTTTTCTAGGATTATTATTGACCATTAATCAAATATCTAAAAGACGATAAAAGACTCATGGGAAAAAAAGCGATATCAATTATTTTAATAATAGCCATAATTTTTGTTGTTAACTTATTGTCTAGAAGCTATAGCCTTAGGTTTGATACAACAGAAGACAATCAATATACATTGAGTGGCGCAACACATAATATTCTCAAAAATCTTGAAGACCCTGTTACTGTTACAGCTTACTTTTCTGAAGAATTACACCCTTCATTAGAAAAAGCAAAAGGGGACTTTAGAGATATTTTAGAAGAGTATTCTGCTATTTCTGGAGGAATGGTCAATTATGAGATCATAACACCTGACACGGATGAATTAAAGCAAGATGCTGCGAGTAATGGGATTCAACCTTTTATGATTAACATTCGTGAAAAAGATCAAAACAAACAGCAAAGAGTTTACATGGGTGCTGTATTGAAATCAGGAGATCAAAATCCAGAATTGATGCCCTTGATACAACAAGGTATGAATATGGAATATGACCTTTCTACCAAGATCAAAAAGATGTCCGTCATTGACAAGCCTGCCATAGGTATGATCACTGGTCATGGAGAAGCGACTAGGCAAAATCTAAATCAAGCTTATCAAGGTCTTGAAATTTTGTATGCGGTAGAAGATATTGATTTAAACAATGTTCCTCAAATACCAGAAAGATATAAAACCATTGCTATGATCCTACCTAAGGATTCCATACCGCTCAGTCATTTTCAAATTTTAGATGACTACCTAAACAAGGGGGGCAATATGTTTATTGCCATGAATGCAGTTTCTGCCAATTTGCAAACTTCCAAAGGTATGGCTTTAACTACAGGAACGGAAGGTTGGCTAAGGGCCAAAGGTTTGGAAATAGAGCATAGTTTTGTCATTGACAGTAGATGTGGGAATGTAACCGTCCAGCAAAGGGTTGGGCCATTTATGATGCCTTCTCAAGTACCTTTTCCTTACTTGCCTATGATTAATAATTTTGATGAACATCCTATCACAGAAGGCTTGGATATGATTATGCTGCCTTTTGCCAGTCCTATGAGATATTTAGGGGACGAAAGATTTACTTTTACACCATTGCTTAGGACTTCAGCTCAATCAGGAATAGAACCAGCTCCCGTAACTTTCGATGCTGTTAGCAAAGATTTGACCAACTTTAATTTTGGTTTATCTAATCTTGTTTTGGGAGGTGTACTTGAAGGAGGTTTAGCAAATTCGACTCCATCTAAAATTGTAGTAATCGGAGATGCTGATTTTGCCTTAACCGAAGGAGAACAAAGACAAGCAGAAGATAATATCAGTCTAATGGTGAATTCCATTGATTGGTTGTCTGATGATACAGGTTTGGTTGAGTTGAGAACAAAAGGAGTTACAACAAGACCCTTAGACAAATTGGAAGATGGTAGGAGGCAATTCCTCAAGATTTTAAATATTGGCTTACCATTGGTTTTGATCACTATTTTTGGTTTTATTAGAACGCAAAGAAGAAGATCAAAAAGAGCAAAGTTAATGGCAGAAACCTATTAGGTCTGCACAGTTCAGTCTTTGATATTTTTTAAAATGAATTAAAATGAATAATAAAACCTTATTAATAATTTTATGTGTTTTGCTGGCCCTATTCGGCTTAAGTAAGATTGGAGGTAAGGATAAGAAAAACAAAAGTTTCAACTCTGATATATTTTCAATTGATACCTCCGCCATTCAAACCATAAAGATCAAAACAAAATTTGATCAAGAGCCATTTGAAGTGAAAAAATCTAATGGTGTTTGGAATGTTTCCAATTCCAAATTAAATGTTCCTTGTTCGGAAGATAAGGTCAAAGCTTTGTTTGATCAAATAGTTAACATCAAAGCTTTACGAGTCGCTGCTACCAAAGCAGAAAAGTGGAAGGATTATGAAATTGATGAGGCATTGGGTTCTAGTTTACAATTCTTTGATGGGTCTAAGCAAATTGCTGATTTGGCAATTGGTAGATTCAAATACAATCCCCAGCAACAATCAATGACCTCTTTTGTTAGGTTACCAGATGAAGGGCCTGAAGTTTATGCCGTTGATGGTTATTTACCTTTAACCTTGCAGTCTGGTTTTAATGGATTTAGAAAAAGTACACTTGTAAATATTGATAAGGACCAAATTAGATCAATTGGAATGGAGGGATTGAATGGGCAGAATCAACTTCTATTAGTGGAAGGAAATTGGACCTCAGGTGGAGCTGTAAAAGATTCAACAGATGTTGCCGATTGGATAAAGAGTGTGCATAACTTAGAAGGAGCTGAATTTCATGAGGATCCATCATCAATAGCATCCACGCCTCCTATTTATAAATTGAATATATTGGGAGAAGAGCAAGTTGAAATTAAGATCTATAAAAATACAGGCGGAGACAAACCATTTGTGATCCATTCAAATCAAAATGCTCCCTCATATTTCTTAAGCGATTCAACAGGGGTCTATAAAAAGTTGGCAGAAGACTTAAAGGTTCTGTTTTAAAACAAATAAATGACAAATAAAGAAATTGCTAATGCTTTTAAAAATTTAGCAGCAATAATGGAACTCCATGGAGAAAACCCATTTAAAATAAGATCCTACTCCAATGCCTATTTAGCTATCAGAAAAATTGAAAAGCCTGTCAGTGAATTCTATAATGAAGAACTTACGAGCATTCCAGGAATAGGCAAAGCCATCTTGTCTAAGATAAAAGAGTTAGTTGATACTGGAAGTTTGAGTATCTATCAGGAGTATGCCCAAGTTACGCCTCCCGGGATAGTTGATCTTTTAGGAATAAAAGGTTTTGGTCCAAAAAAGATTAAAACAGTTTGGGAAGGATTAGGAATTGAAACAGCAGGTGAACTCCTGTATGCTTGCAATGAAAATCGACTGGTTGAATTAAAAGGCTTTGGATTAAAATCACAAGAAGATCTAAGACAGAAATTAGAATACTTTTTATCAAGTAAGAATAAATTTCACCTAGCAAGTCTTTTAGATTTTGTCCCTGTTGTTTTGGATCATTTATATGAAAGGTTGCCTGAAGCACAAATTGAAATAACTGGAGATATTAGAAAACTTCAAAACACAGTCGAAGCCATAGAAGTACTTGTGGATGACTTTGAAGGTTTAGAGGCAATCTACGATGAAGATTTTGTTAAAGAGGAGACAGAAGAGGAAGAATCAGTGACTGTGATTTTTAAAGATAAAATACCTATACGGTTTTACTTTTCAGATCCAGAAGAATTTTATTACAATCTTGCCATGACCACAGGAGGTACAATGGTAGATAAAATATCTTTTACAAGCAGAGATGCTCCTTCAGAAGCAGAAGTATTTGAAGAGTCTGGTTTACCTTTCGTAAAACCAGAATTAAGAGATCTAGAACAATTGGTAGATGTAGCAGAAGAAGAGCTACTTAAAGGATCTGACATTTTAGGAGTGGTGCATAGCCATACTACTTACAGTGATGGCATTAACAGCTTGAAAGACCTATGCAATGCAGCAAAAGAAATGGGCTATCAATATATAGGTATAACCGATCACTCAAAGTCTGCTTTTTATGCCAATGGTTTGAGCGAGGATAGATTGCTTGAACAAATGGAAGCCATTGACAAGTTGAATTCTAAATATAAGGACTTTAAGGTGCTCAAAGGAATTGAGTCGGATATTTTGAATGATGGCTCACTTGATTATGAAGATACTATTTTAGAGCAATTAGATTTTGTGATTGCATCGGTTCATTCCAATTTAAGAATGGATGAAGAGAAGGCGACTAGTAGATTAATAAAAGCGGTAGAAAATCCGTATACCAACATTTTGGGCCACCCAAGCGGAAGACTATTGTTATCAAGAAAAGCATATCCAATAAACTATAAAAAGCTTATCGATGCATGTGCAGCAAATAATGTTAGCATTGAATTGAATGCAAATCCATACCGTTTAGATTTAGATTGGAAATGGATTCCATATTGTGTAGAGAAAGGTGTATCGATTAGTATAAATCCAGATGCACATAGTATTGATGGGATAAAGCACATTCGATGGGGTGTGTTATCGGCATCAAAAGCAGGATTAATGAAGAAGGATTGCATAAATAGCCTGCCTGTGGAAGGGTTTTTAAGGGCAATGGAAAAATAATTTGCTTTTTATAAGTGCTGTTAACAAGTTATTAACAGAGCTTGGATTTCTATTAAGAGTACTATAAACAGGGATGTTTTACATTTGTTATATCAATTGATGATAGTACTATTTGTAAAAGAGAATAAAAAATTACCGATTTTGACGTATTTATAAAATACTTTACCGTAACAATATTGATTAATAAATTAAAACAATTATTTTTGTGCCTTCTTAGCAAGGACGTTATTTAAAAAAAATTAAAATTATTTATGATGAAGCAATCAATTTTTTCAGGACTACTAATAATGGCATTCGGAATATTTTTCGTGTCATGTGCTACTGATGGTACAAACGTAGAAAAAGCAGCTGATACATTAACAGATGTAGCTGCGACTACACCAGCAGCGACAGCAACACCAGCTGCTAACAAAGCAGATGCTTCTGCTCCAGCGGTACCAACAGGACCAACTACTGTAATGGAATTTGACGCAACTGATTTTGACTTCGGAATGGTTGATGAAGGGGAAAAAGTATCACATACTTATAACTTCAAAAACACAGGTTCTGAACCATTAATTCTTTCTAACGCAAAAGGTAGCTGTGGATGTACAGTTCCTAAATGGCCAAAAGAGCCGATTGCACCAGGAGAATCAGGTGTTATCACTGTAGAATTCAATTCTAAGAATAAGAAAGGTAAGCGTAATCAGAAGGTTACAATTACTGCAAATACAGATCCTGCTCAAACATTCATTTATTTGAAAGGAGAAGTTAAGCCTAAAGAAGGAGCTGATGCTGCACCTGCAGCACCTGCTCAATAAGCTTACTTTTAACTAGCTTTGAAAGCCTGTACATTATATATATAATTGTACAGGCTTTCTTTTTTGCAAATGCCAATGAAAAATTATTTTTCTTTAGTCAAGATTAGTCATACCGTCTTTGCGCTTCCTTTTGCGTTATTGGGCTTCTTTTTAGCCATTGCAAATACCAATATTACACCAGATCTTAAAATATTGGCTTTGATTCTACTATGCATGGTCTTTGCTAGAAATGCTGCCATGGGTTTTAATAGGTATATTGATAGAGATATTGATAAGAAAAACCCCAGAACAGTCAATAGAGAAATTCCAGCAGGTATCATTAAGCCTCATCAGGCATTGATCTTTGTTATTATAAATGCTTTATTATTTACACTTTGCACTTTTCTTATTAATAAGACCTGTTTCTATTTGTCTCCAGTGGCTTTATTAATAATACTTGGCTATAGTTTTACCAAGCGTTTTTCTGCAGTTTGTCATTTCATCTTAGGATTGGGGCTTTCGTTAGCACCTGTGGGTTCTTATTTGGCAGTAACCGGTTCTTTTGATCTTTTGCCCATTTTGTACGGCCTCATCGTACTTCTTTGGGTATCAGGCTTTGATATCATTTATGCTTTGCAAGACGAAGACTTTGACAAATCTCTATCATTAAAGTCCATACCAGTAAGCTTAGGGAGAGAAGGAGCCTTGCGACTATCCTCTATCTTACATATTATGGCAGCCGCCTTAGTTGCTTATACAGCCTTTTTACTTTCTCAAGAATTTGAACAACTAAATTACTTGCATCTGCTTGGGGCTCTATTATTTATATGCTTGTTGTTCTACCAACATAGCATTATCTCCACAAAAGACCTTTCCAGAATAAACCATTCATTTTTTACCACCAATGGCATAGCTAGTATCCTATTCTCAGGTTTAGTTATTCTTGATTTTATGTATTAATTCGCACTTCTGTTCGTCACATATATTATTATGCCTAATATGTTGGCACGATTTTCGGTTTGTTAGTCATGAAAAACATATTAAACGAAATTGTAATATAATACCAATATGAACTGCACACTTTTTAATGAGTTTTGGATATTAAAGCTTTCTAAAGTCTCCAAAATTGCCTCTATATGGCTGATTTTTCTTTTTACTTATCAACAAGTTGAAGCCTCAGCTTTATTTTTGGATGATATAATAGAAGAAGATTCTTACCTAATCGTTATAGATGATTGTAATGGAATGGGCGAAATATGCTTAGATATTCCGTTGGGCGACACGCCTAATTACAGTTTTAGCGTCAATGGCATAACATATACAAACATGTTTGGCGGCTGTGACTTTGATACTCTTTATGCCTACAGTTATGCAAACTTGCCAGGTATGGGCTCTTTAGGGCCATATGTTTTAGATTCTTGGACGGTGAACGGTGTGGTATATGCAACACAATTTCAGGATATGTTTGAGCTTGTGGATTCTATGAATGTATGGGATCCTACAGGAAATTGGGAATTAGAACCTATGTCATTTTTGATTATAGGTGGGAATCCAGCAAATGATTATAGTGTAATGAATATTACGACTATTTTGATCAATTCTCCAAATATTATCGGTTTCAACTTAGGCTTAGAGCCATTAGGAACCTTATTTTCTTTTGAAACAGGATCAAATGAGTTCATTATTACAAATAATTTAAGTGGATGTATAGATACAGTAGATATTGAGGTGGTTTGCATAGAATCTGAAAGTTTCACATACAGCATTGAAGTAGGGGAGACTGGCTCTCATTGTTTGGATTTTTCAGAATTACCTGGTAATGTCTTAAGTGTAAGTAACATTACTGTTCCAGATCCTCAACCTGTTGTCAGTTACGGTTTTTCTAGTGGAAATTCTTGCTTAGAGTTTACTGGAGTCGAGGCTGGCATCGATACTGTGTGCATTGTCTCATGTGATGATATGGGGTTTTGTGATACCACTAAAATATCTGTAGAGGTAATACCTTCCAATAGCCAGGTATCAGTGATTGAGATGGATATTCAGGTATATCAAGATGAATCCTACTGTTTTGAAGTAGATTTATTACCTGGAGGCATAGTATCTATGGAATTAACATGTGAAGGGCCAGAAAATCATGTGGATTTTGCCATCAATAACATCGAGAACTATTGTGTTGACTTTACAGCGATGTCTTTGGGTTCAGATGAAGTATGTTATACCTTTGAAGATGATTTAGGCAATATACTTAATACCAAGTTAATTGTTAATGTATTAGCCCCTGAGCCAGAATACATAGACCTAACAATAGACCTAGGTACCTATCATGAAGATTGTTTTGACATATCTGAGATATTTGGATATCCGCAAGAAATTTATAATGATTGTCCTTTTAGTACACAAAATTCAACCATTTTTAGTATAAATGACATATCTTTGTGTTTGGAAGTTGAAGGAATTGCAGAAGGTACCGATTCAATTTGTGTTGTTTTCTGCGATATCAATGGTGTTTGCGACAATATTCTTTATAGAATTACTGTTGTTGATAACACAGATATATTTCCTCCGGTTACCAATGATGATCAACAATCTACCGCCTTTAATACCGATATTACTATAGAAGTATGTGGAAATGATGATTTAGGATCTTTGGATATAACTAGTTTTTCAGTTTTATCTATTGATCAAGGAGCATCAGGTCCTTACAATGGTACGATTGAATTGATAAATGATTGTCAAGTGATGTACTCGCCTAGTGAGGATTTTTGTGGAGAGGATAGTTTTGATTATATAATTTGTAATGAAGACGGATGTGATGAAGCTACAGTGAATATAACAGTAGAATGTCCAAAAACAGATCCGGAAGCCTTAAAAATATTTTCAGGATTTTCTCCAAACAATGATGGATTCAACGATACTTTTAAGATTACTGGATTAGCTAATTTCCCTGGAAGCGAGCTTAGTATTTTCAATAGATGGGGAGTAAAGGTATACTCAGCTACAGATTATGACAATACTTGGAATGGAATTTGGGAGAATGGCTTTGTAGCAGATGGAACATATTATTACATTTTGCAATTAGAAAGTAATAATACAAAAAGTGGATATGTTCAAATTCATAGATAGTATTATAGAAAAATACACTTTATAAATAATTATATTTAATATTTTTATTCATTGATTATCAATTAAATACGAAGATTTTTAACATTCTTAAAGTTTTACATTTATTAGTAGCATAATTATTGTATTCTAGTTCTAATAGTAATAAACATTAAGAAAAAATTTAGCTCACATGAGAAAGTTATCAACGATTTTAGCCCTTCTTTTTTTAGTTGGACAAGCATTTGGTCAACAAGACCCTATGTACACGAAGTACATGTTTAACAGTCTGACTTTTAATCCAGCCTATGCAGGTTCAAAAGACCATATGTCTATTGGTTTGTTGCACAGAACGCAATGGTGGGGTATACAAGGAGCACCAACTACACAGACGCTTACTATCCATACTCCGTTGAAAAATGAAAGAGTAGGTGTTGGATTGTCTTTAGTTAATGATAAAATTGGTCCGACAAATACATTTGGAGCAAATCTTTCTTATGCTTATAGAATTCCAGTTGGATCAAATGGTGCAAAATTAGCTATTGGATTACAGGCAGGAGTTGAAAACTATAGAGCAGATTGGAATAAGTTAGACCTTGATGATGGTTCTGATCCAGTATTTGAAGTAAATCCAAATAAATGGTTACCAAACTTTGGGGCAGGGATTTACTACTACTCTAAAATGTTTTATGCAGGTTTTGCTAGTCCGCATCTTGTAGAATATGATCTAAGAGAAGAAACAGGCCAATTTGGTGAAAATACTTGGGCAAGACAATACAGACATTACTTCTTTTCTATGGGAGGAGCTATTCCAATTAGTGGAGAAGATCTCGTATTCAAGCCTTCTATGTTACTTAAAAATGTAAGTTTATTAAGCGGTTTGAGAAAAGATCCTCAATTCCAAAACGTAAGCTCACCAACAGAAATTGATGTAGATATGTCCGTATTATTTTATCAAACATTTTGGTTAGGTGTTTCTTATAGAACATCAATCGAAAACTTTGATGATACAAGTTCTGATGATTCAATTGATGTATGGGCATCTTATTTCTTAAAGAATGGATTTAGAATAGGAGCTGCTTACGATTATACATTGACAGAATTACAGCCTGAAGCTAAAGGTTCATTCGAATTATTCCTAGGATATGAATTTGATTACGAAACGAAGAAAACCGTAACACCTAGATACTTCTAAAAAATTAATCATAGAGGGAAGAATTTAATTTTTCCCTCTATCTTTTTATAAAAATAATTGACCAAGTCGGTCAAAACGATCTTACAAGACTCCAAACACTATTGTTTTTTTAAACTGGAAAAGCAAAATATAACAGTATTTGCTCTTCCTATTAACCTTCTAAACACTTGAGACATGTCTAAGCGTTCTTTACTCGTAGTGGTGATCGTAGCGATTCTAACGAGTGGCTTATTTGCACAAGCAACTAAGCTTAAAAAAGCTCGAAATTATATGGATGACCTAAATTATGTAGGTGCCATTGAATTGTACAACCAAATTCTAGATAACAGTGATAATTCTGATGCAAAAATTAATATTGCAGAATGCTACAGAAAAATCTCTGACTCGGAAAATGCAGAATTCTGGTACGGCCAGGTTGTGAGACTTCCAGAAGCGGAATCAGAGCACTATCTTTTTTACGGCCAATCTTTGCAAAAAAATGGCAAATGCGAATTAGCCAAAGAATGGTACGAAAAATTTATCGAAGCTAGGCCTGATGATATTAGAGGCCAATATCTTGTTCGTGCTTGCGATTATGAAGAAGAACTCATGATCAAAAACGGAAGCATTTACGAGATTACTCATCTTGATTTTAATTCCAACCTGGATGATTTTAGTCCAGCTTTTCACAAAGACGGTATCATCTTCTCTTCTGAGAGAGATAGAGGCTCTGCTGTTAGTAGAATGCACTCTTGGACTGGTAATCCTTTTCTTGATTTATACTATGTAGATAAGAAAGAAGATTCAGCTTCTGAAACAGAAGGTGTTTGTGGTAACTATGTATATGGAAGACCAGAAAAGTGGTCTTCATCTACTAATACAAAGTACCATGATGCTGTTGTAACTTTCAACTCTGATGAAACGATGGTTCTTTATACAAGAAACAATCTTGAAGGAAAGTCAGATGATGGTACTATAAAACTAAAGGTATTTTCAGCAGATGTTAACGATACAGAAGTTAGCAATTTTGAAGGCCTGCCTTTCAACTCTGATGAATATTCAGTTGCCCACCCATCTTTGACTCCGGATAATAGCAGATTATATTTTTCTTCTGATATGCCTGGTGGATTTGGTGGTATGGATTTATACTACTCAGATTATAACGGTGGATCTTGGGGACCTCCTATGAACTTAGGACCGCAGATTAATACAGAAGGGCAAGAGATTTTTCCATATTACGCTAAAGATGGAAGATTATATTTCTCATCAAATGGACACATTGGTCTTGGTGGTTTAGATATATACTATATGCAAGATCTTGGCAATGGGGAATTTGGAGCTATGGAAAATATGGCTTATCCAATTAACACCATTTCAGATGATTTTGGAATCATCTTTAATGATGAAGGTACTTGTGGATATTTCTCATCAGATAGAACAGGTGGTGCAGGTAGAGATGATATCTATAGCTTCAAGAAGACTGCTGTTCCTGTTGAAGTATATGTATTTGATGAAGTAACAAAATTGCCAATTGAAGGAGCAACTGTTGTGGATGATTGTACAGGTGCAACTTTAACTACTGGTGCAAATGGCAAGGCTGTTATTGATATGAAAATAAATGAATGTTGCACATTTGGAGCAACTGCAGATATGTATTCAGATAATGAAAAGCAAGGATGTACAACTTCTGATCTTAGCGAAAGATTGATTGTTGAAATTCCGATGAAGAAGGCCATGGCTTTCGATCTTGCTGGAGTTGTTTATGATGGTGACTCACAACTACCTATGGCTGGTGCAACTGTTACGTTGACTAATGACTGTGATGAAGAAGAACAATCATTTGTTACAACTGAAAGCGGAAGATATAGCTTTGATCTAAGTGCTGATTGTTGTTATACAGTTACAGCTACTTATGATGGTTATGATTCTGTTTCACAACAAAAATGTTCAAGAGGTAAAACAGAAGGCGGAACAATGACTGCTGATCTTACTTTAACGAAGCCTTCAGATACTGGTATCGTAACTACTTTGCCAACTGAATCAACTTCAACTACTAGCCCAACAGGAATTTATTCTAAAGATGGAGTTTATGTAGATGCAGCAACTGGTCAACCTTATACAGGTACCTATAGTGGCATCGAATATAAAGATGGACAACCAGTTGGTGGTAGCTCAGGAGGTTTTGATGTAGGGCCTTCAACCACTCAATCTGATGGATCTGTTTACTATCTACTTCATGTTTATTATGACTTTGATCAATCTTATTTACGAGATGAAGCTTCAGAGGAATTGAACAAGTTGTTAACACTTATGACTAGCAATCCGGATTACATAGTTGAGATTGCTTCTCACACAGATTCAAGAGGATCAAATTCTTACAATAATAGATTGTCTCAAAGAAGAGCAGATTCTGTTATCAGATGGCTGCAAGATAAAGGCGTTGACAAAACTAGATTAGTAAGTAGAGGTTATGGAGAAGATGTTAACGTTAACAACTGTGCAAACGAAGTTCCTTGTTCTGAAAAGGAACACCAATTAAATAGAAGAACAGAATTTAGAATCTTAGGCTGTAAAGGTTGTGTAGACAATCCAATCCTTTCTAACCCAAAGGACGCACCAAGAGTAGATCCATGTGAAGGATGTCCATTCTAATAGTTTTTTATAAATAAATAAAAAAGCCGTTCCTTTTTAAAAAGGAACGGCTTTTTTTGTTTAGACAATACGTTTATTAAAATCGATGTATTCTCAGGTCAATCCACCACTTAGTTATTCTCAGAATTAGCCTTGATCAACTCTTTATATTGAACAAATTGCTCGCTAGAAAGAATTTGATTTATCTCAGCAAATTGTTCTTTCCTCATCTGCTGTATTGCCTCAGTAAGCGATTGCTTGTCTGTATGATCTTCATTGCTTAATTGCATCATCTGCTGCTTATATTTATCTCTTACAGCATTAAAACTGAGCGCTTGTTCAGAGCTTAACTTTAGATGCTCTACAAAGTCTATAGATTTGCGATTAATTACGGATCTAGTATTTTCTTGTTGTTCTTGTGATATTTTAGAATTTTTACTTTCTTTTATGGATTGATTGCAAGAAACTGTCAATAATAGCAATAGAATCAAGGAAGTAAAACTTTGTTTAGTTAGCATTTCAAATATTTTGTGTGTTAGATTCTATAAAGATAACTAGATAAGAACATATTAAAGAAATACTTTATATCATAAATAAGTTAAACTTCGTTTCTTTTAGTTTGTTTTGAATACTATATAAATTACATTTGTTTCAGTAAGATAAAATCATGGCTAAAATAAAATTTACATTTGAGGATAAATCTATCCCTTCCAAAGAAGTCGATGGGGTAGAAGAAGGGTACTCTATTCTAGAAGCTACAGAAGATCATGACATACATTTGAATCATAACTGTGGCGGTGTAAACGCTTGTAGTACCTGTCATATCTATGTGAAAGTAGGAAATGAAAAGCTAGAAGAAATAACGGATCAAGAAGAAGACTTTATAGATAGAGCCATCAACCCAACTTTAGATTCAAGGCTTGCTTGCCAATGTGTTATATTGGATGAAAATGCAGTATTTGAAGTTGAAATCCCAGATCAAAAACGAATAATCGGACACGAACATTAAAAACAAATCATATGCCTTTTGAAGATATAGATGACTTTCCAATAAATTGGCCTGACCACGAGGATATTGCTATGAAGCTCTATGATAAGTTTGGGGATGAATTTACAGAAGGTAAAATTTATAGAATAAGATTTACAGACCTCCTAGATTGGATCCTCGAAATTCCAAATTTTGTTGGGAAAAGAGAAGACAGTTCCGAAGGACATCTTGAAATGATTCAAGCCAAATGGGTTTATGAATGGAGAGATAACCAATAGGCTACTTTTTCTTATTTTTCTACCTTTCTTATTTCAATAGCAACAGCTTTTGTATGAATACATTAAAACAATTCAAACAAATTAAAACTTTCATTTTTGATGTTGATGGAGTTTTGACTAACAGTGATTTATTAGTCACTGAAGCAGGTGAGTTGCTACGAGTAATGAATACTCGAGATGGTTATGCGTTAAAAAAAGCAGTAAGCCTGGGCTACAATGTATGTATTATTACTGGTGGAAAATCAAAAGGAGTAGCTCTAAGGCTCCAAGGTTTAGGAATTAAAGATGTTTTTTTGGGAGCCAGTGATAAGTTGTCCATATATAAACAATATGTTCAAGACAATTCACTCAATCCTTCTGAAATTCTTTACATGGGAGACGATCTCGTTGATATTGAGGTGATGAATGAAGTTGGCCTAGCTGTCTGTCCTTCTGATGCAACACAAGAGGTAAAATCCATTTCTAATTATATTTGTAAAATTAAAGGCGGCTCTGGTTGTGTCAGGGAGATCATTGAAATAGTTCTTAAGTTGAATAATCATTGGCCTTACCAGCAACTTAATACTGTATAATCTAAGCAGTATGGCAATTTTACAATTAATAAGGTGGAAAAATTTATTATTAATATCTTTTACCCAAATTGTTATTTGGTATTTTCTATGCCAAGCCCTTTCAGATAATAATATTGATATTGCCCTTTCAATTATTGAATTTTCACTTCTCAGTTTGTCCACTCTTTTAATAGCAGCTGGTGGCTATATCATCAACGATATTTTCGATGTAGAAATTGATAAAATCAATAAAGCAGAAAAAGTCATTGTAAGCAAGCATTTGTCAATTAAACAGTCTTACAAACTGTATTATTTAACAGTTGTGCTGTCAATTATGATTTCTATTTATTTAGCTATTGTACAACAGCGTGGCCAGCTTTTATGGATCCCTCCAATAATTTGTCTTTTGCTTTTTGCCTATGCAAAATATTTTAAAAGTGGATTTTTATTTGGGAATATTATCATTTCAATTTTTGTTGCTGCAGTCCCGGGAATTGTAATTTTGGGCGAATCAATTGCAATCAAAAAATTGACCTTATTTGAACCAACAAAAGTCGCCATCATTGGCTCATACATTGGATTTGCCTTTTTAATAAACTTAATAAGAGAGATTATTAAAGATATAGAAGATATGGAAGGAGATGCTGTGCAGAACTGCCAAACAATTCCAATTGTTTTAGGAAAAAGAAAAGCGGTAAATGTTTGTATTTTACTTTCTGTACTTTTGGTGATCTTAATGTTTTTTGGCCTTTATTTTGGCCTTCAAAGTATAAATACACCATTGATTCTATTGTCTTCTGGTATTCTTCTTTTGCTCACTTTTTTATTATTTAAAATGATCACAGCAAAAAACAAGGAGGCTTTTCACCAGGTATCTAGTTTGATAAAATTTGTAATGTTCACAGCCTTAGTAGGGCTTCTTTTTTGTTTATAAAATCCATCTTATGATTCTTTCAGATAAAAAAATAATACTAGCATCAAATTCTCCTAGACGACAGCAATTATTGTCAGAAGCAGGCTTTGAATTTATTGTCAAAACAATGCCTGATGTTGAAGAATCATACCCTGAAGAAATGGATGTCATTGAAGTCCCTGAGTTTTTGGCCATTAAAAAGGCAGAAGCTTCAAAATCATTTTTAATGGAATGTGATCTGATTATTACAGCAGATACACTAGTTATTCAAGATGGGAAAATATTTGGAAAACCGAAAGATAGGGAAGATGCTATAGAGATTTTAAAGACCCTGGAGGGACGTAAGCATAATGTTATTACAGGTGTTTGCATTCTTACTAAAACAGAGAAAAAGAGTTTTTCATCTGAAGCTACAGTTTATTTTGCTTCTATTGGTGAGGACGAAATAACGTATTATGTTGATAAATTTGAGCCTTTTGACAAAGCTGGCGCTTATGCGATTCAAGAATGGATAGGTCATTGTAAAATTGAGAAAATAGACGGGACTTACCCGAATATCATGGGTTTGCCAATGAATGATGTCTATAAAACATTACGATCTTTAAATTTTGACGATATATCCAACACTTCTTCTTGACATTCAGTCAAATATGCTAATTAAAATGTAGTCTACATTGGTTTTTGGTACGATTTTAGAAGTTTTCATTGTGTAATTAGAATTTTTTCTAATGTATTAGTACTGATAACTGTAAATTTTGATGAAAATCTAGGTTTACAGGCATCGTATTTATTATGAATTCACATGAAAATCAAAGTGAAACAAACCTATAAATCCATACCTATGTTTAGGCAACGTCTATTACACTTGACTTTTATTGCTGGTTTAATGGCATTTTCATTTTGTGCTCAGGCACAGGATAATTTGCGGGTAAACTACGCCAATGCTGCCTCCGTTCCGAGTTTTCTCAATGTTTGTGGTGATGCTGAAGAAGTCACCGTTATGATTAGCGTTAATGGAACTTCCACGGATACGAGAGAAAACATTGTGGCTAGCTTGAATCTTTTTCAAGGAATCCAATTTGATAGTTTTAATGCAGCTGCATCCTCTGCGGGCGTAACATTGCTCAATGGAGGAAATCTTAGCATGCCTGAATTCTCGATTCCTAATCTTGATCCTTTCGGAGTAACCTCTGTTGAGGTCACTTTCTCTATTACAGCCAATTGTGAAATATTAGACACGATTATGGTCAACAACAATTTATCTGTTTTTGACACTTGGGATTTAAATTATGATTTAGCAGGAACGAATATTACTGAAACGGACATTACCTCTGAATATAGAGATGCACTTGCGATTCCATTTTTTAGTATTGAGATTGATTCAGAGTTGGGGCCATTTAAATCAGGTGATTGTTATGTAAGAGATGTTTTAGTAACGAATAGTGGATTGGATGGCTTTACAGATAATTTAACTTACACCGTCCAACAGGGAGCTGGAGCTACCATTCAAAGTATTGTTGTGAATGGGACGACCATGAACTTAATAAAACTTTTGGATCCAATAACTGGAGATACTGTAATTACAGTAGAAATTGGAGGAGTAGAATTTCAAGGTAACACAGTAGGCCAAGCTGCTGGCAACGGTGACGGGTTTATTGACCCTAACGAAACGGTAACAATAAGTGAGACAATTTGTATTATAGATTGTGAAGGAAGAAGAGAAAGTCTTCATGAAGCATCTTGGGGTTGTTTAGATAGAATATGTAGCTCGGTCAGTATTTCTGACTTTGCAAGAATTGGTGAAGGATCTGCTAATCCGGTTATAACCGTTGGAGGAATAGTTCCTAATGTTGATGTTGGCTATTGTCAAGAAGGTACTACCTCTTTAACAATTACCAATGAAGGAGTTGAACTTGACCCGGGTTTTGGAACAATGATAAATGTAGAACTAGCCATAGGTATGGGTTCTGCTTTTCAAAATCAGGATGGAGGATTTGCAATTACCTCTTATTCGATAGCAGGGGTTACAATGACAGGGCCTGGTCCAAATTTTATGCTAGATAATAATCCACTTTTTACTACCGATCCAGATGGAGCAGGGGGTTTGAGTGATTTTGATAATGATGGATTTTTTGATGATTTAGAATTAACAGAAAGTGTAGAAATAGCGGCAACATTTGAATTTGATTGTAGTTTAGCACAATCTCTTGATGATGCTTGTATAAATGACTTTTCTACTTTTTTTACAGGAAGAACAATTTATGATGATGGTTGTGGTCCTAATAATAGTCAAGTTAGAAATGGTTTCTTAAGGCCTTCAAACATCAATTCAGATATAGAAGATTTTTCAGATCCTGATGCTCAGGCAGATGGAGCTGTTTTCTATGTTACACATACAGAGTCAAGATCTGTAAGATTATTTGAAAAGAATTGTGGTGATGGTGAATTTTTTAGAGCAACTGTAACTTTACCTAATGGTATAAGTCCTGTAATTGCAGAAAGCTTTTTGTTTAAAAATCAGGGATCAACTCCTTTGACTTTACTAAATAATACTGTTACAGGAAATACACTTGAATTAATTTTTGACGCTACTAATGATAGTTTCCTAAATGGTAATTATGAATTAATCATGGCATTTCAAGCAGATTGTGATGCTGAAATTGGTCCTTCTGTTTTTCCATTTACATTTGAATTCGTTTGCCCAACATGTACTTGCGAACATCTTTGGTACTGTGCAGATATCAATGGTCCTTTTATTCATAAAGAAGTTCCTCCATGTCCTCCAGATCCTAATGTGATCTGCCAGACAGGTTTACGAACGACAGGTTTTGATGCTTATAGGACTTCATTTGGTTATACGGACGCAACTTATTCTGCACCATACAATCCTGCAAATGCAAATGTTAAGGTTGCAGTTTCTTGTGACTCTGTTGAGATGGTGATAACTTCTGTTGTAGGAGAAACACCTATCAATGGCGCGATAGGATTTGAAGTTAATTATGGAAACATAGATGGTTCAACAAACTTGGATGGAATATTTAATTTTAGTAATGGAGAAGTTACGATAATATCTGGGGGGAGTACATATACTTGTCCTGTTACAGCAGCAGACTTGACAGAAGCGCCTGTGGATGGCTTGAATGTGCTAAGATTTGATCTGCCAAATTGCTTGTCTGATTTAGGTATTACTTTAAACCCAGCTGATGAGATAACTTTCACTGGAGACTTCACAGTTAATCCAGATGGACCCTATGATGTTCAGTTTAAGAAAGTACCAAACTTCAGAGCCTGGGGTTTTGCTGTTATAAATGGCACAGATGAATTTTGTGAGACTTACGGAGATATCTTTACTGTAGCAAAAACCAATACTTTATTCGCTTATCCCAATAGCAATAATTTTCCAACTGGTTGTGAAGAAACCTTTTTAAATTATCAGGTTATTTCCGTTTTCAATGATTTTCCTAGTTACTATAATGACGAATTTTACCCATCGATTAAAGTTGATTCGGTTAAATTTACATTTGACCCTGAAATATTGAATGCTTTTACTTTGGTTGAACCAATGGTTTCGATACCGGGTCATCCAATATATGGAAACGACTTTTTCGCAGTTCCTGGATTTGAAGTTTTTCCAAATGGCGATTACGTTGCCTATTTTGATACTTTGAATGTAGTACCTTCATTGAACGAAGTTAGATCCTATTCTTTTAATTTTAGGGTAAGAATAATTCCAAATTGTGAATCAATATTTGGTTCCACAAATGGTGACAATCAATTTAATTTTGATCCAGAATTTTTCTACCAAAATAGATATTATGCTAATTCAATTGGAGATCCAGCCTGTGTAGATTTTGTTCAGGATTATGTAGATAATGATATAACTTATACAGAACCACCGACATTTTCTTTCAACCCATTAAGTAATCCTAATTTTATATTGATAGGTGATACTGCAACTTGGGACCTCCAATTGTGTAATACTTCTTTTGACTCTGATGCAGGTCTGACATGGTTTTCGATAGAAAACCCAGACAATGACATTGTCGTTCATTCTATAGAGGATTTATCGGATCCAACAAATCCTCAAAGCATTAGTTTTAATACTTTTGGAGCAGCAGGCTATAATGTGTTTTCATTCACAGATGGTTTGTTAAGAGCTGATGGACTAGCGAATCCCGCAGATATTTGCAATATTTATAGAGTAAAGGCAACAGTTAGCAGATGTGGAGAATTATTTTTAACAGCAAAAGCTGGGTGGAGTTGTATACCATATGATAATCCAGCTTGGACTCCTTTGGATTACGAACCATGTGAAGATATGGAGTTGAATTTATCCATCAGTACTAGAGATCCTTTTATTGATGCAAATGTGGACATTCAACCAGATCCAAATTTAGGAATATGTGCAGCAAATTCAGTGACTATTCGAATCAGAAATAATGATTTAGGAGCTGTATTTGATATGCAAAGTATAATCAACTTACCAGAAGGTGTGGACTTTTTGCCGGGTACTTTTGAAATAGCTTATCCTTCTGATGCTGCATTTGTTTCTATTCCTACTGACCCAACATTGATCGGATCAAATACTGTAGGTGAAATTTTTGAATATGCAGATTTTGCCCCTTTAAATGCAATCTTAGATAATGATGGATTGCCTGGTTTTGATCCAACAAATCCCGGGGTAGAAAATGAATTTTTATTAAGATTTGATTTTACAACAACTTGTGATTTTACATCAGGATCACTTGTTTTTTATTCCTTTCAAGGCGTGAAAGGTTGCACAGATTTAACAAACTTAGAAGCTGGTGAAACTTTGCCAATTACTATTAATGGAACCTTTGCTGGATCAATAAAACTTTTTCAAATTGGTCTTACACCAGGTTCGGTTTTGATTCCTGAATCAACTTCTAATTTAGAAATAACGACCCAAAACCTAACTAATGAACCAAGTTCATCATCAGTAGATAGAATAAAATTTACATTACCTGCTGGAGTGACTTACGCCGCTGGATCAACTTCTGTTGTGCAACCAGGAACTTGGACTCCAGGCGAGCCTACTATAACAGTGCTTGCAGGTCAAGAAATTTTGGAATGGCCTTTACCTGATGGCTTGCAAATGAATGATATTGCAACACTTAATATACAAGTGAATACACCAGATTTGGGTTGTGAATTTACTACACTAGATGGCTTTTTATCTGTATTGAGTAATGAGAATTTCTTATGTGAAACGGACAGTCAATTTTGTAATGGCTCGAGTATAACTTCTACCGATAATGGTTCACCTTATTCATTTGTTGTACAACAAGGGGCTTTAACTTTTGATGTTAATAATTACACAAGTACTTGCTCCGCAGGGAATGGTGAAACAGTAACAATAGAAGGAAACATAATAAATGGAATGCTTGATTTTCCAGCTTCCTCTTTTAATGTGGATTATTTTGAAGATGCAAATGACAACGGGATTTTAGATCCTGCAGATATTTTTATAGTAAGCTTTGTAGAGTCAGGACCTATTCCTGCTAACGGAAGCATTCCTTTTAGTCATACCATTGATTCTGATATTAGTCAAGTTTGTAATTTAGTGTTAAGTGTAGATGTATCCACAATCTTAAACAACGATTGTGGCGCTACCGAAATATTCTTTGGCCCTCCAAGATTAGAGAATGCAGGAAGCAATCAAATCATTTGTTCAAATGCTGGTTTACTTGATTTGAATTTAGGATCAGTAGATTGTGATCCTAATGCATATACTTATGATTGGATTGCAATCGCTCCAGCTGATATTATAAACTTGAGCGCTACAGATATTCCTAATCCTGTTCTTAGTTTGGATATGGATAGTCAAACCGCAACTGAGTTGATATATGTATTAACAACGACAAGACCAAATTGTGGTACTTCTAGAGATTCAATTGTTCTTACAGTGGGTGCTCCGCCAGCGATAACAGTTAGTTCAGATGCCATGGCGGTATGTGCTGGTTTTACAGCTGTACTTACAGCTGAAAATGCAGATACATATACATGGTTTGAAGGAGGAGTTCAAATAGGTACAGGAGCAAGTATTTCTGTTAATCCAACATCTAACACAACTTATACTGTAGAAGGAATTGGTTTGAATGGTTGTTCTAGCACGGAAACGATTACTATAGATGTTGATCAAGCAGAGTGTCCATGTGAAGCAGCAGTTGTAAGCTCAATAGTATCTGTAATGGCTACTTGTGGTAATACTGATGGACAAGTAACGATAAATATTACAGGAGACCCGAGTGGATATTCTTATAATTGGACACCAATGGCAGGGATTCCTCAAGGAAGTGGAAACGTCAGATCAGATCTCCCATTTGGAGGATATACTATAGAAATAATTAGTAATGAATCATCCTCTTGTTTAACAGAAGCATTTGCAATTGTAACTAATGAAGATGGACCGGAAGCTAGTATGAGTACAACACCAGCTTCTTGTGATGCTGCAGATGGCACAGCAGTATTAAGTCCAGCAAATTATAACTATGTTTGGGGAGATGGAACAACAACTAATACAAGAAATGATTTAACGAGTGGTGTACACTTTGTAACCTTTACTGATCCAGCAGAACCTGGTTGTGAAAATGTAATTTTAGTTCTTGTTCAAGAAGATAATCCTTTGGAAGCAACAGCGACAATATTAAATAATCCTGCTTGTGGTGCTTCAGATGGTTCTGCTCAAGTAGTACCTGCAAACGGTTCAGGAAACTATAGTTTCCTTTGGTCAGATGGTTCTACAAGTGATACGCGGTCAGATCTAATGGCCGGAATCCATGCAGTAACAATAACAGATAATACTTCTGCTTGTGAATTGCCATTTATATTTATTTTGACAGACGATGTGCCTCAAGGAACAGTTACGATTGATAATGTTAATCATATTTCTTGCTATGGAGCTGATAATGGAGGAGTAAATTACAATGTAGTTTACGATCCTTTATTTACAAGTCCAGCAGATACTATGTTTTCTAATGGTTTTGCAACTTTTGCGAATGATGCATTACCTCCAGGTTCTTATTGCATCCAAATAACAGATGCAAATGGCTGTGTAGCTGGTGGAGATTGCTTTACCATTGAAGAGCCAGAGGAGCTAATAGCATATATCGAGACCAGTCCTGATTGCGGTGGCAATGGAACAATTGCAACTACTGTTATCGGTGGTACTCCATTGTATACATTTGATTGGGGAGATATTCCTGGAACAAATAATAGTAGTTTTAGACAAAACTTGGTTGCTGGGGTTTATCCATTGACTATCATAGATGCAAACGGTTGTGTGCTGAATATGAATCCAGTTAATATAGAGACTTGTCCATGTACGGTGGTTGAGGTAAGTAGTATTTCAATAATTGAATCTACTTGTGGCAATGCTGAAGGTGAAGCAATCATCAATTTGATTGGAAACCCTGCGGATTATATATACAGCTGGTCACCAAATGCCGGAACAACAGGAGCAAATGACAATCAAAGAACTGCTTTGGCAGCTGGCCAATATTTTGTGACCATTCAAGATCCTTCTACAAATAGATGTGATGAGGTTGTTGATTTTGTAATAACAAATTCTGATGGACCTGATGCGACTTATACAAGTACTCCTGCAACATGTAATGCTGCAGATGGTTCTGCTGATCTATCACCTGGAACCTTTGATTATTTATGGCCAGATGGAACAACTGGAAACATAAGACTTGATCTGCAAAGTGGATCTTATGTGGTGGAAGTTAGAGATCCTGCTAATCCAACTTGTGAAAATTATATTGAAGTAATTATACAAGAAGATAACCCATTGCTAGCCATAGCAAATGTAAATCAAAACCCAGATTGTGGAGAATCTAATGGTTCGGTAACGATAGTCCCTTCTGGAACTTCAGGGCCTTATGCTTTTGCATGGCCAGATGGATCAACATTGGATTCAAGATCTGATCTTGCAGGTGGCTATTATGTAGTTACTATAACAGACCTAGGACAAACAGGCTGTGAGTTACCATTCTTATTTGTCTTAACGGAAGCAGTTCCACAAGCTAATGTCTCGATCCAAGAAGTCATGGACGTGAGTTGTTATGGCTTGTCTGATGGTTCAATAACTTATACAGTAACTTATCCTGTAGGATTTTCAGAACCTGCTGATACGGTTATTTCTGATGGGTTTTATTTCTATGAAAATGGATTCTTACCAGCAGGAAATTACTGTATGGCGATTTTGGATTCAGAAGGTTGTTACTCTGGTGAGGCTTGTTTTACCATAGAAGAGCCAGAAGCATTGGAAATGATGTTTGTAATTCAACCAGCTTGTGAAAATGGTGGTTCTGTAGAAGTAATGGTAAATGGTGGAACACCAAACTTTATTTTTGATTGGGCCGACCTTCCAAATACAAATGATGATCAAAACAGATTTGGGCTTACGGCTGGGATTTATTCTTTGACTGTAGTAGATCAAAACGATTGTTCAATTTTTGAAAATAATATCGTTGTACCAGTTTGTGATCAGACTGACTGTGATTACTTCTTTGGTCAGACGGCTGAGACAATAGATGCTGCGGCTTGTGATCAAATGGCTACATACTGTGTAGATGTTCCTTTAGCAGATATTGGTAATTATACAATAATGATTGATGGTTTTGAATACACAGGTCCAACGAATACTTGTGCCTCAGACCCAGCAAGCTTGTCCTTAGATTTTGCAGTAGGTACCTATACCTTATCGATAACAAATACATTCTCGAATTGTACAGATGAATTAATATTAACAGTTAATTGTATTCCAGTTTGTGATTACTTCTTTGGCCAAACAACTCAAACTATTAGTAGTGTGGAAGCTTGTATGGATCAAGGCGAATTATGTATTGACGTTCCAGTAGCTGACATAGCAAATTATAATATAATTGTTGACAATGTTCCTTATGGAGGAGCGGTCCTAGGTTGTTCAAATAATCCTGCTGCTATTTCTATTCAACTAGCAGTTGGAATGCATCAAGTTATTGTAGAAAATAACATCGAAGCATGTTCAGATACTTTAAATGTAATCGTTGAGTGTGCTGAATGTGATTATTTCTTTGGCCTAGAAAATACAACAATAACTTCTGCAGCAGCCTGTGATAACCTTGGGGTTTTCTGTGTTGATTTAACAGCTATTGAAGCAGGTAATTTCATAATTGAATTAAATGGTTCAGCTTATACGGGTGCATTTGTTGCTTGTCCGGCTGATCAAGATTTAATTGCTATGCAATTACCTCTCGGTACAAATATTATTACATTGACTAACAATGCAGACAATTGTTCAGATGAAATAACAGTAGAAGTAGTTTGCGAGCCATGTGATTATTTCACAGGTCAGACTACCACCACCATTAATAGTGTTGAAGCCTGTGATGATGAAGGCTTACTTTGTACTGGAATTTTGCAAGCTGATGCAAATAACTTTAGCATTTTTGTTGATGATGTTGCCTATACGGGTTTATTGCTTAATTGCGATACAGATCCAAATAATCTAGCGATACAACTTGCTCAAGGAAATCATGAAGTAGTCATAGTAAACAACATCGAAAACTGTTCAGATACTTTATCTGTAGAAGTGATATGTGATGAATGTGATTACTTTGATGGGCAAGAAGAAGTTACTATAAGCTCAACTGATGTCTGTGAAACAGGAGAAGGTTCTATATGTATTACGATAGATAGTACTGTTTTGACTGAATATACCATTGAATTGGATGGAGTACCTTTCATGGGTGATATAGTGCCTTGCCCTGAAGGAGTTAACAGCCTGTCCATCAGTATTCCTATAGGGATGCATGAAGTTGTTGTTACAAATACAACTATTAATTGCTCTGATACTTTAGCCGTGTTAGTAGAATGTCCTGCTTGTGATTACTTCAATGGAGAATCTGAAGTTCTTATTGAAAATGCAGAAGCATGTATTGGAGAAACAGGTTTCTGTATAGATATTTTGTTTGAAGAATTAGGGAATTATGAAATCCTTTTAGACGCAAGCATTTATGATGGAACTATTGGAGAATGCAGAATAGATACCTCAGGAGGCTATTCTTATGCACCTGTATTTGGTCAAGGCCAACTAGGACCTTATGAATTAGTCGGTTGGACGGTAAATGATACGACCTTTACAGGTACTTTCAATACGATAGAAGATTTGATTGACCTTATGGTTCAATGGGATCCAGCAGGAAACTGGATTTTGGATAGTGATAACCAATTTTTAGATGGTGGAGATCCTTCGATCATGTATGGTCAACTAATGATTATACAAACTCCTTTAAATGTAAGTTCAGACTTACCTTATAACTTTGGCTTCGATCCTCAAGGGTTTACCATTCAATTGGATACAGGTTTTCATGAGATCATAGTTACAGATACCCTAAACAATTGTTCGGATACTGTTATAGTAGAAGTCAGATGTTTGCCAGACGAATGTGAGTTCTTTGGTGGCTTAGATTCGCTTGCATTTTTTGCAGATAATTGTGACGGCCTACAACAATTTTGTATTGAAGGTTATGATGACGATACTTTAAACTATTTGGACATTTTTGTAGACCAAGAAGTTTACATGGATCTAATAGGAAATTGTGCATTTGACAGTACATCAACTTATCCTTACACACCACTTTTAGGTCAGGGAGAGTCTGGACCATATGAGATTATATCATGGGAAGTTAACGATACTATTTTTACAGGAAACTTTAATACCATTGCTGAGCTAATAGACTTAATGAACATGTTAGATCCAGATGGAAATTGGGGCTTATCTCCAAATGGCCCAGGGATTGATGGAGGTCTTAAAGAGAATGATTATGGTGATATGCTAGTAGTTGCAACTTCATTTGGGGTTGAGTCTACTTTAACTGTTCAATTAAATCTTAATCCACAAGCAGGATTTATTTTAGTTGATACTGGTTATCATGAAGTTATTTTTGCTGATCCGATTACTGGTTGTTCAGATACTATTATAGTATTTGCCGATCCGGCGATGTTGCAATGTAATTATGTGTTTGATACCATTATGCCAATGGATACCGTAGAGTTTTGTATTGATACCATGAGTTTAACTGCATTGGGCAATATTGTCTCTATAGAAAATATTTGCGATAGCCTAAGTGGGGAGTCTGTTATTTTTGAGTTAGATTCCAACTACTGCGTAACTTATACTGGAATAGCATTGGGTGTGGATACAGCATGTATTGAAATTTGTGATGATATGGGTATTTGTGATACTACCTATTTTGTGATCACTGTAATTCATGACTCAGAGCTTGTCAAAGACACTATATTCCCAGGAGAGATAGTAACTTTCTGTTTAGACACAAGTTTCTTTGCCGGGAGTATGCTAACAATTGAAAATTCTTGTCCTGATCAATCTAATGAAAATGTAGATTTCTTTTTGGATGAAATAGCTTATTGTGTGGAATATTCTGGAATTGAATCTGGTGTTGATTCGGCCTGTGTTGTTATTTGTGATGATCTAGGTTATTGTGATACTACCTTGTTCTGCATAGTTGTTGGGGATGTAGATGGACCACCAATCGCAGTAAATGACATTGATACAACGAGTATCAATACACCTAAGGTCATAAACTTCAAAACGAATGATTCGATATTTGGAGTCTTAGACACCGTGTTCTTGGTTACAGATCCTATTTACGGAGAAGCAACAATCAATTTAGACTGTTCTTTAACATATGACCCTTACGACGACTTCTGTGATGTAGTTGATGAGTTTGATTATGCCATCTGCAATCAGTTTGGTTGTGATACGGCGACTATTTCGATCTTCATAGACTGTCAAGGAGAAATAGTAATTTATACGGCAGTTTCGCCAAATGGTGATGGAGCTAATGATTTCTTCCACATAGGTGGAATTGATTTTTATCCAAACAATAGGTTGTGCATCTTTAATAGATGGGGTAATCAAGTATTACAACAAAGAGGTTATAAGAATGATTTTGAAGGTAGATGGAATGGAAAAGATTTGCCTGATGGAACTTATTATTATGTCTTAGAATTAAATGACGAAGATAATCGGGTGTTATCCGGGTTCTTTGAAATGTATAGATAGCAAGATTAAAGAAAGATTAAAAAGTAGCTGTTCGATGAGTCGAGCAGCTACTTTTTTTATGCTTCAAACAAGATTAGGATTGGTTTTAAGGCTATCAATAATATTTCGACAAAATCCATCAAACTCTGCCTTAAAAATACTCACAATAGCTACGGCTATTGCTGCGTTTTTCGCCTTGATTTTGAATAATTCTTTTCAATATCTAAAGTAATATCTTAAACCAGAAATGGTATAATTACTGGCTAAGTAAAATCCAAACGTAATATTGCAATATTACTTTTGATACACGATTTTCAGAATTCAATTTATATAATTAGTACACTTTCTCCCAAAAAGAAAAGCTTGCTGGTAATGAATACCGAGCAAGCTTATTTATAAAAACATTAAGAATTGGTCTTTTAAATTTTTGGGCTTTATTATATGATGTTTTTTAGTTTTTCCAATGAAAGTTCTTCTATATTTTCGTTTAAAACCAAATCATAGATTTGATCTGCATTGACATGATTTACCTTTGTGCGAATTAATAAAAGTTTTTGAACTTCAATTGTATTCTTTTCAAGAGTCTTCAGTAAATTGTCTAATTTAGTAGACCAATCTAAAGACCTAAAAGGAGAATGTGGTATCCTAGAACTTTCAGTTTGTAATTTAGCAACACCCTGCTTCAGGTTATATTTTGAGTATTGAATCTTTGTATCAACAATACTGTAAATATTCTCTATAATTGCTTTTTTTCTTTCTTCTTCCGCTTCAGCGTACATTGTTAATCTGTTTTAATATCAAAGTTAATATGCTGCTTAGATAAAAATAAAGCATAAATTTGTTCGTCCTTTTGTAACATGTAAAGTTTAAATAGCAAGTTTTTCATCATCTGTTTATTATAGGTAAATGAGAGATTTTTGTTTGATTTTATATGTATTGATCAGAGCTGTAGCTATTTATAATTAGAAACAAATTTGTTGTGCTGCTTTTTGGTCTAACAATGTTGCAAAAAAGATCATTTGATAAAGTACATTTGAAAGAAATCTGTGACCAAAACCAATTTTAAATATTATGAGCCATCAAGTTGATTCAGCGATTTTATTGATACATTGCCCAAATACAAAAGGTGTGGTGGCAGCGGTATCTAAATTCATTTTCGATTACAAAGGCAACATCCTTGAAATGGATCAGCATGTTGACCCGGACGAAAATCATTTGTTTATGAGGGTCCGTTGGGATATTAGTCAGTTCGAGATTCCTAGAGACGAAATTGTTGACGTTTTCTCCAATAAGGTAGGTATTCACTTTGGAATGAAATGGAGATTTCATTTCAAAGATGCGAAATTGAAAATGGCACTTTTTGTCAGTAAATTTTCTCACTGTTTGTACGATATCCTTCAGCGATATAAATCTAAAGAATGGAATGTAGAGATTCCGCTCATTATCAGTAATCATCCAAATCTCGAGTATATCGCCAATCAGTTTGACATACCTTATTATGTTATTCCTATTACTAAGGAAAATAAGATAGAACAAGAAGCAAAAGAATTAGCCTTACTAGATGAACACAAGCCTGATTTTATTGTCTTAGCAAGATATATGCAAGTATTGACGGAGAATTTCATTAATCATTACCCTTCAAAAATCATTAATATTCATCATTCCTCCCTACCAGCCTTCCCAGGAGCGAGACCGTATCACTCAGCACATAGAAGAGGTGTAAAAATAATAGGAGCTACAAGTCACTATGTCACAACTGACCTCGATGCTGGGCCAATCATTGCCCAAGATGTGGAAAGAGTGACGCATAAAGACTCTGTTAAAGACCTTATTAGAAAAGGCAAAGATTTAGAAAAAACTGTATTATCTCAGGCTATTTGGTTACAACTTCAACACAAAATTCTGCCTTATAAAAATAAGACAACGGTGTTTTAAGGCACTATCTACGTATGTCACACTTGTAGCTAAATCCTAAACTAATAATTTTTGGATTAGCCTATATTTCTTATCTAATAGATGAGAAAATTGTACAACAAAGAAACTAGATTATTTTTGCATATTCGATGCATTAGGCTTTGCCTTTTTATCGCCTTAATTTTTGGTGCATTTACAATAAATGCGGAGACAGAAGATAAAGTTCAAGCGTTAAAAAAGGAGCTGGCGATAGCAGATACGGATACTAGTAAAATGAAAATCGCTTATCGAATTGCCTACAGATTGAGAACAATCAATCCGGGTGAGGCGCTGACTTATGCAGATCAAGGTTTGGACTTAGCTGCTACTGCTACAAACAAAAAATACCTGGCAGCATTCCAATATGTCAAAGGAAGAATATTAAAAAGGATTGGAGATTTCCCAGCTGCAGAAATTTCATTTCATGATGCTATAAATACTTACCAAGATTTAGAATCAAGTAAGAGTATCATTAAAAAACGAGCTAATGTAATAAATGCATTAGGCAATCTATACCTTTCAAAAGGAGAGTTTTCTGAAGCGAAAACAGAATTTGAAAAATCCTTGGTGACATCAAAACAGTTGAATGATTCAATTTTGATTTCAGTAAATTATAATGATTTAGGAATTGTCTATTTTAATCAAGGCAATTATGCACTTGCATCTGAATTTTATCTCAAGTCTGTAAATCTTAGAGAACAATTAAATCATTCACGTTTATTAATGCTAAGTTATAATAACCTTGGTGTTCTTAATAAAAAGTATGACAAGCTCCATGTGGCCATGGACTATTACAAAAAAGGCCTAGCAGTTGCTATAGAGCTTAATGATCAAATAAGAATTCTTACTTTTTATAATAATATAGCGAGTATATATAGAACAAAAGAAAATTTTGAAAAAGCTCAAAAATATTTAGACCAAGGGCTGGAAAAAGCAATTGCTATAGATTCAAAATCTAATATTGCTCAATTTTTATTTACCATAGGGGCGACCTTTGGAGATGCTGGAGATAATGAAAAAGCCATCGCAAATTTAACAGAAGCTTTAGGCATTTATGAAAAGATAGAAGATAAATATGGTGTTGCAAAATCAAGCATTGAATTGGGCCAAGCATATGGTGGTATAGGTCAATGGGAAACAGGAATTAGCTTTCTGTTAAAAGGGAAAGAATTTTGTTCTGAAAATCCAAATTTCATAGGCCTTCAATCTTTGCTAGATAACTTATCTCTTGCTTATTCTAATGTAGGTGATTTTGAGAAAGCCTATTTTTATAAGAAGCAACATCAGGAGTTAAACGATAGTTTGTCTTCGGCCGAAGCTCAGGCTTCAGTCCTAAAACTTCAGCAGGAATACGAGGACAAGGTGAATACACGTCAAAAAGAAAAAGAAATTGCGGTTCTTAATTCTGAAAAGATTTTAAAAGCATCTCAAACAAAAAATTTGATGATGGCTCTAGGCTGTCTTTCATTATTGTCCTTAATTCTTTTGCTTTTTGGAATCAGAACCAAGAAGATGAACATTCAACTTAATGAACAAAATTCAGTAATAGAGAATCAAAATGTTTCTTTAAAAGAAACAAATCAAAAATTTAAAGTTGCAAAAGAAATGGCGGAAGCAGCTGCAAAAGCTAAGGAAGAATTTCTTTCAACAATGAGCCATGAGATTAGGACTCCTATGAATGCTGTTATTGGGATGACTAATATTTTAATAGATGAAGAACCAAGACAAGATCAAATTGAGAATCTACAGACCTTGCAGTTTTCTGCAAACAATTTACTCTGTTTAATAAATGATATTCTAGACTTTTCAAAAATCGAAGCAGGTAAAATTGAAATTGAAAAAACACCTTTTAACCTTAAAAGCCTTGTAAAGAACTTAATGGAAACCTTAAAAGTAACTTCTAAACGTAAAGACATAGAACTACTTTTAGACTTTCAAATAGATGAATTGAACAAGCAAGTTATAGGGGACCCAACTAGAATTTCACAAATAGTTATAAATCTTCTCAGTAATGCGATTAAATTTACCGAACATGGATATGTCAAACTGATTTGCAAAGTCCAAAAAATAGAAGACGGTGTTGTTGATATTTATTTTGGAGTTGAAGATACTGGAATTGGAATTCCAGCAGATAGGGTAGATGCCATTTTTGAGAGTTTTACTCAAGCTTCAAGCTCGACCACTAGAAAGTTTGGTGGGACTGGTTTGGGTTTGGCAATTACTAAACGCTTGGTTGAATTACAAGGAGGTAAAGTGGAAGTCTTATCTGAAGTAGGTAAGGGGTCGATATTTCAGTTTTGTTTGAGTTTTGACTTGGGTGAAATTTTAGGAAATGTAGATGAGGTGATCGAAGTAATTCCTATTTCAAGAACAGGGCTTGCTGGCAAGAAAATCCTTTTGGCAGAAGACAATAAGATAAACCAACTCGTGGCTACAAAGATTTTAAAGAAATGGAACATTGAGGTTACTGTTGCAAATGATGGAGTTGAAGCAGTAAAATATATGGAAACAGAAGATTTTGATTTGATTCTGATGGATATAAATATGCCCAATATGGATGGCTACTCTGCAACGAGAAAAATAAGAGAAATGGTAGATCCTATTAAAGCAAATATTCCAATTGTTGCACTCACAGCATCAATTTTATCTGCAGTAGATTCTAAGGTGTTTGTTGTAGGTATGAATGCTCATGTTGGAAAACCATTTAGACCAGATGAATTGTTTTCTGTGATATGCAATCATGTAGGTAACATCGAAACCAACTTGCCACTAACTATATAGAATTAAATATGTTAAATAGTTGACATTTACATATAAAATATTTAAATTATAGGCAAATTCAACACATTTGGTTAAATGTGTAGTATTTATACAAATAATCTTCCCTTGCAGACATATCCTCTCGATCTAATTCAGATCGTTTCTAACAAGCATACACAATCGAGCGAACTTTTAACAATAAAGCGTATTGCTTTTATTAATTCACTAAAACTTGTTTAATGGGTAGAATACTCGGTCAAAATCAATTTGAGTACAAATCATTATTAAAGAATTTTAAGCAGATCAAGTCTAAAAACATCATGAAACCTGGCCGAGCTGAATCTAGCAGTAAGGATACTGTGATGAATAGGCTCTTAAAAATGACTTTAGATGAAATGGGTCTTTCAACAGAAAGAATTTCAAAGTGTGAAGTCAACACGGAAAAATTAGTCCATGAAGTTTTAAATGACTTAAGAGTTCAAGATAAATTTAGACAGATTAAATTCCATTTATGGAATTTGCCAAATGTTAGAGGAGATCGTAATCAACTCAAACATTTGTTTAAACAAATTATCACGAATGCTTGCCTTTATAGATCTTCAAACCAACCAGAGATAATCATCACTGCTGAGGAAGGTGATGGAAAGATTGTTTTTAGTTTTCAAGACAATGGAATCGGAATAGCAAAGTCTCAACAAACAGATATTTTTAAACCCTTTAATAGAGGGATAATTAAGAATGAATGTAAAGGAGTAGGTCTAGGTTTGACAATTTGTAGGTATATCACCGAAAATCATGATGGCCAAATATGGGTTCAATCTATAGGTCAAGGCTGTGGCTCAACTTTTTATGTAAGTTTACCTTGTCTGCATGCACCTCAGATAGGATATCAATGGGAGTATGCCGAGCAAGCTATTGGCAATACAATGTCAGTTTAAGAAGGAATATATTTTTGCCAAGGTTTTAAAGTAGAATAAGTGATTTTATGATCTTGTTTTTCTTTAAAATCTTGCTTGAACATTACCAATCCAAAAAAGTATAGGTCAATAGTTTGGCTAACCGAATTTGAAGCCTTTATTTCTTGCCAAGCTTGGCTCATTTCTTTAGACCAGTAGATGTCATCAAAAATTACCAAACTATTTTCGTTTAAATAGGGTAAAATCATTTCAAAATACTTGATGGTAGGTTCGTATTGATGATTCCCATCAATGTAGACAAGGTCCAGATTTTCAATTTGAGGCAAAATATTTGGCAAGATTTCATCAAAATTTCCAACCTTCAATTTTATTTGAGTTTGTTTTAAGTAGCTAAAGTTTCTCAAGGCAATATCTGCGATAGCCTGAGAGCCTTCTATGCTTGTCAATTTTGCTTTTGTATTTCCTTCAGCCAAATACATAGTAGAAATTCCTAGGGAGGTACCTAATTCCAGAATATGCCTTGGCTTTAAATATTGGACAATTCTAAAAAGCAACTTACATTGATAGCTTGGAGAAAGGGCAGAAGAGGCAATTTCTTTGATAGTTCTCGTTTTTTCCTTACTTGTTTTTGAGCCAGCACCTAAATCGAGAATCTGTAGACTAGTGTTGTCTTGGAGCAAATGAGTTCTTATTTCTTCAATCTTGTCAAAAGCATAATAAGAACGATCATCTTCTAAGGTATTAGTGATAAATTCATAAATACGGGGAGAATGGAGATTGTAATAGGTCTTTGCTCCTAAATAGTACTGCAGAAAAGCTTTTATGTTATTTAATAAATCCACATTTTCTTAATTAAAGCTTAAAGGTATCAATCTTCTTTTATAATGTAGTTCAAGATGTATATTTGTTGAATTCTTGATAATAGGAATAAAACATAATTATTATTGTTTGATAATCGTTTTGGAATCATGAAGAGATTAATTTTAATTTTAAGTTTGGCTATTTGTTATATTTCTATGGACGCACAATCCTATGATTTTGCTGGAGGGATAAGATTTGGTACAGGAATAGGATTTACCTTTAAATATCAACCATTCAAGAAAACCACCTTAGAAGCAATTGTAGCCTCTTCTTTACAAAAAGATGAAATCCAAATTACAGCATTGGTAGCAAGGCATAATGCTTTGATAACTAAAGGGTTCAACTTCTTTGTTGGAGCTGGAGCTTCAAAAGGATTTACAACTAATGTCAATCCAACATATGAAGATCCTTTAGCAGCAGTTGTGATTGTAGGAGCAGAATTTTCAATTGCCAGATTAAACATCTCTTACGATTTACTTCCAGCTTACAATTTTGTTGGTGGAGAGCAAGATTTTACCTTTGAAACGGGTCTTAGTTTGAGGTATATTTTCGACAAAAAGAAGTTATTTGAGGATCGGGAGAAAAATCAAGAAAAACGTAAAAAAGACAGGGCTAAGAAGAAAAAGAAACGATTAAAAGCAAAAGAGAAAGAGAAATCAGCTAAGGAGCAATCTAACGACAAAAAATGGTGGCAATTTTAGCATTTTCAGCCTTTTTTTTAGTTTCTTGGCAGAATATTTGTCTTATTATTGGATTAATACTATCCTAAACACAAAATATCATGCCTAGAATACTACCCTTGTTCATTTTAGCATTTTGTTATCATCTCTCAATTTGCCAAGTCTCATTTTTAGATAGAACGGATAAAATTGGGAATTTTGAGACATTTACAGGCGCCCCTGTGGGAATCGGTGATGTTAATGGAGATCGATTGGATGACATTGTTGCTTTAACGGGCACAAATAGATTAGTTGTTCATTATCAAACAAATCAAAATCTTTACAATACTATTGACTATGGCAACATAGGTGGCTATGCTTGGGGAATGACAATTGCTGATATCGACAACGATGGATGGTCGGATATTTTTGTCGGTGGAGCTTATGATGATATCAAAAAGATAAGTGTGGATGAAGCTGGTGGAATGCTAAGTTCTATTTTAGATGGACCGAGTATATTTGTTCAAGCAGTAAGTTACGCAGATATAAATAATGATGGTTTTCTTGATGCAATTGCTTGTCATGATGATGGTCCCAATTCTGTTTATTTTAATGATGGGGCTGGAAATTTGGCTTACAATAATTCTGCTTTCAATCTTTCATTATACCCTGGAGGTGCAGAGCAAAATTCAGGAAATTATGGAAACGTTTGGACAGATATAGATTCAGATGGAGACTTAGATTATTATATTGCAAAATGTCGTCAAGGTACTAATGATCCAAAAGATGTTAGACGTATCAACCAATTGTGGTTGAACGATGGAAATGGAAACTTCACAGAAGGGGCTGCTGCTTTTGGTTTGAATATAGGATGGCAATCATGGACGGCTGAATTTCAAGACATTGACAACGATGGAGATTTTGATGCCTTCATAACCAATCATGATTTCCAAAGCATGCTTCTAGAAAATATCAATAATACAAATTTTGTTGACATTACTGACCAATCTGGAGTTGTGGTAAATGGCTTGCCTGTTCAAGCGGCTATGAAAGATTATGACAATGATGGTTTTGTTGATATTCTAGTTACTGGAACAAATGGGCAAATGTTCTTTAACAATGGAGATAAAACTTTTACAGAAACACCAGTAGGTTTTCAAGAAGGAATGAATTCTTTTGCGGTAGGGGATTTAAATAATGATGGTTTTGAAGATATTTTTGCTGGTTATGGAACTGGATTTAATGGTTCTACTGGAGAACCAGATAAGCTTTTTATTAATAAGAAAAATACTAATAATTTCTTTGCTGTAAATTTAGAAGGGGTTCAAAGTAATCAAGATGCCATCGGTGCTAGAATAGAAATTTACGGTGATTGGGGGCTTATGGTCAGAGAGGTGCGAGCAGGTGAGTCTTATGGAATCACACATTCAGCTAGACAAAATTTCGGTCTAGGTACTGCTACAGCTGTTGAGACATTGATAATTAAGTGGCCATCAGGATTGGTCGAAACTTATACAGACCTAGATGCAAATCAAACCATCACGGCTGTAGAAGGTTTATGCATTACACCACCAACTAATTTAACACTTAGTGGACCAACAACCTTTTGTTCAGGAGATAATGTAACTATTTCTGCACCATCAGGCTTTAATTATGTTTGGAGCACAGGAGAAACGACTCAAAGTATCACAGTAGGTCAAGCTGGGTTTTATTCTGTTGAAGTAGGCGATGGATCAAATTGTTCAAGTAGCTCAATATCAGTAGAAGTTATTGTTGATCCTGAAGAATTTTTCCAAATATATAATGATGAAGATCTTACCTTTTGCCAAGGTTCAAGTATTAGCTTGTCCACAGATTTTGAAGGAGATGTTACCTGGTCAAATGGGGCAACTGGAAACCAGGTAGATTGGACTCAAGGTGGTTTTGTAACAGCAACAGCAGTGGGAACCTGCGTTGATATAACATCAAACACTTTAGAACTGCTCATGCTTGATGCTCCTGAAGTTCCTGTTGCGGAGGATGTAACTTTAACTGCTGTTGAGTCAACAACATTGACTTGTACTGGTGAAAATCCAATTTGGTATGATGCTCCAATGAATGGAAATGTATTAGCCACTGGAAATACTTATACTACGGAGGTACTTCAAGATGATGCTACTTATTATATTATTGATTATAAGGATTATATAAATCCTCCAATTTCAGTTGGAGAATTAACACACACTGGATCTTCAGATTATAACGGCGATAATTTTAATGCTGCCACACTTTTTGAAGTTTACGATGCTTGTGTTTTTAAAAGCGTTAATGTAGAAACAGATTTTGAAGGAGAAAGAAGCATACAACTTTTAGACATGGAAGGAATTGTGCTGCAATCAACCAATGTCATGGTTGGGGCAGGTATTACAACCATCGACCTGAATTGGAATTTAGATATTGGATTCTATCAAATAACTACGGATAATTTAGTTAATGTGGAAACATTTGGTGTTAACTCTCCTAGATTGAAACGAAATACGATTGATTTTGAAGGGCAAGTTTCCTATCCATACCTTGTTGAAAACTTGATTCAAATAACGGACTCTAATTTTGGAACAGATTTTTATTATTATTTTTATGACTGGCAAATTGAAGGACCTTCTACAACTTGCACCTCTGAAGCTGGAGAAGTAAATGTCACTCTTGAAGTTGTTTCCGTAGCACAAATTGATCAAGTTGATCATGTAAATATTTATCCAAATCCTAGCTCTGGTTTCACAAAAATTGAAATCAACAATTCAGAGGATTATAGTATGCTTGTAAAAAGTATTGATGGCAGAATCATTAGCAATGATATCACCATTTCATCTTCTTATGTTTTAGATGTAAGCAAGTTTGTTTCTGGACTTTATATTATTGAGTTACAGAGTGATAAGGAAAGTTTAGTTGGCAAGTTGATTGTAGAATAACATATAAATAATGTCACGCCTCTGGCGTTTTTGGGTTTACTTCTGAATAACCCGACATAGAATTTGCATTCTATCCTTTAGGATGAAAAATGATCCCAGCTGGATCACCTTACGTTAGTCGGGAATTAACACCCGGCAGGCCACTCGCAAAGTGCCCTGCTTTAAAATTTTTTAAATTTAAAGCAGAGCACTTTGCGAGTGGGATATTATTGATGCCTTTTCGTTTTAACATAAGTGGACTTCTCTGAAGTCCTCATTCCTTCCTTTTTTGAACCGATATTTTTAGGGATATTCAGACAAAGATTAAATCATTGAAAATCAAACTTTGATGAATATCGAAATAAATCTTTTACCTTGTTTTAAGCAATAGTACTCGTAAAACAGGGCATTACTCGAAAGCCATTTTCATGATTTTTTTTTAAAAATCACGCCAAATGAATTCAGCACATTTCTTGTACCCAGTGTTTACACACTGGCTGTAATAATGTCACGTCTCTGGCGTTTTTGGGCTTACTTCTTAATAACCCGACATAAAATTTGCATTCTATCCTTTAGGATAAAAAATGATCCCATCGGGATCACCTTACGTTAGTCGGGAATTAACACCCGGCAGGACACTTTGCGAGTGGGATATTATTGATGCCTTTTCGTTTTAACATAAGTGGACTTCTCTGAAGTCCTCATTCCTTCCTTTTTTGAACCGATATTTTTAGGGATATTCAGACAAAGATTA
>CALIIW010000251.1 GCA_938018185.1 uncultured Saprospiraceae bacterium | reverse complement strand
CATTTGACTGACTGATAAACTCTGGAAATGGTGTTGACCAAGGATCATCCGCTTGTGGAAAAGTAAAGGCTGCATCTATAAATCTCCAAGAATCATTCGTAGGTAGTTCAGAAATTACAAACAAAATTAATTGTCTCAATTGCACAATATCAAAAGTGGTAATGCTTCCAGAATTGTTGATATCAGCTGCAATCATTTTATAAGGTGAATCCAATGGACTAATACCAATGATGTGCTGAGAAATTAAAACCAAGTCATAAGTCGAAACGCCATTTAAAGGATTCATGTCTTTCTCAGGAGAAATGGTATAATTATTATTCATTGGCAAGCCTGAAAAAGCATAGGTACCATTAGATGCTGTATTGTAAGGACTATTTCCTGAGCCTAAAATACTTACAGTGACATCTTCTACATCATCTCCTTCTTCTGTGTAAACATCTCCTCCCAAATTGATAGAAGCAGTTCCTGTTCCGCCACCTGAGCAATGTCCAAGATTGTCTTGTACAATGATATAAGTTGAACAGTAATCTTGATTTCCAGCTTCATCTGTAATCCATAACTCTACTGTGTTAGAACCAAGATTATTGCAATCGAAAACAATATCTGTGTCATTAATATTTGAAGAGAAAGAAAATTTCAAGTCTCCGTGCGCTGTGCAATTATCATAGGAACTTCCAGCCTCAAACAAATGTACTGGAATTGATACCATACCTGTTTGCATGATATCAACAGATAGTCCATTTATGCAAATTGGTGTCGGCGCTTTTGTATCTAGAAAGCTGACAGAAATTGTTTCTGAAACAGAATTTCCACAACCATCATTTGCAACATAATCAACATTGAAAACATCACCGTGTGTTCCTGTTAGAATTGAAATTGAAGGTTGGACAGTCAATTCTCCTGAACAATCATCATTTGCAATAGCTGATGGAACATTAATACTTGCGCCACAACCAACATTTATATCAACTGTTATGTCTTGAATGGTATTAGCATCAAAAACAGGTAAAGTCGAATCGATGACTTTAATCACTTGTGTGTAACTAAAATAACCATCGCCGTCATCTCTATAAGTTCTTGCTATTGGCAAAGCTAGACCAAGATTTGTATTATTAGGATTGTTTAAATCATAATTACACCAATTGATCACTGTCCATGTTCTAACAATCTTATAGCATGCGTCTGGAACGACATTATACAAAAGATCTTCATGACTGATTGCTAATAACTCACAATCATCATCTTGGATTATTGGTTCACCAACAATGCCAGGATCATCTGTACAAGTATTGATGACAACATCAGGAGGAAAAGATATGGCAAAATCGGAGACGTGATTTGAAGTAATCGTCTGTACACAAGATTGCTCATTTCCATAATTATCTACAGCTGTAAAAGTTCTCTTTATTTCTCCTGCTCTACAGTTGTCAATGTTATCAACTGTCTCCACAGAAATAGTAGCGCCGCAATTGTCTAAGGCAACGGCATCCCCATAAATTGAAGGATCAGAAAAATCTTCATCACAATCAATTGTTTTATTAGGTGGACAAGTTATGATTGGTGCTAGCTTGTCTTCTATTAAGACATGTGCCCAACATATAGAACTATTGCCATTTGAATCTGTAACTTTTAATTCAACTTCAACAAGAGCCTCTGTATCACAACAAACAAAGTCTACATAGCTGTCAAATTGAGAAGTACCTATACATCCGTTTGTTCTTCTTATTTCTAAAGATGCAATCCCACAGTTATCAAAAGATCCTTCATCAAGATCTCCTGCGTATAATCTTGCTGTACCATCACCTTGTAAACTAATATGCAATTCATCATCACATATTGCTGCAGGTGGTACATCATCGATCACAGTGATTTCAATGGTATCAATCGTATTATTTCCACATTCATCTTTTGCCAAAATAACTACCTCGGTGTCTCCTAATGGCAGCCCACTTAAAATACCAGTATTAGTAATGTCAATGATGTTTGCTTGTTGACTAGCGTTATATGGTCCACCACCAACAGTATAAGTCGCAGTGATCTGAGAGATCGCAGAACATTCATCCGTAACATATGCACTTAATGCAATTTCAGCACCACATTCATAAGTAGAAGTCCCTGTCGTAATATCGTTCACTGTGATTTGAGGACCGGTTGTATCTTCAACTTTGATAATTTGTGTATGATTCAAAGTTGTAGAAGCACACCAGTTCACAAAAGTCCATTCTCTGATTATTTTTCTACCTTGGCCACAAGTCGGAATTTCATTATCAACATAAGTGTAAGATATATCACAGATATTATCTTGGTCCTCTGTAACATCATGACAGTCAAATAAAGGACTACCAGTATTTTCAATAGAAGGATCTGTACCACATTCCAAATCTAAATCTGGAGGAAGTATCATATCAGAGAAAGAAGGTGCTCTCAACTGAACGATTTGTTCGCAAGTTGTAGAATTTCCGTGAATGTCAAATGCTCTCCAAACTCTTAATATCTCCGCGCCTATCCAAGGAACAGAACAATTGGTTTCATTCACCATTTCCGTTACTAATTGAACATCATACTCACTGCAATCCACTACCTCATAAGGTTTAGGAAATCCATGATCAAAAAGCAATTCTGCTCTTACTACTTCCCCTAGACCAACTTCTTGATCGGGAAATAAAGTATTGTTTGTATCAATAATTATCACTTGCCAGTTACCAACCAATGAATTGAAAGGTACTCCAGCGTAAGAAATATTTTGAACGGGCTTATAAACACCGTTTATAGATGGCACTGCAGGAGCGCTGCAAGCATTTGCAATATGAGGATTAGATCCTGGAGTGGAATTAAATATTACATCGATGTCTTGCCCTGCACCAGGATTACATATTCCTGGATGCATTAAAATTGTCGACATCCCAGACGGGTCTACTACTCTTATTCTTAAATCCCCTACATCTGTATGAGATATTTTTAATCTAACTTTTAAGTTATAAACGATTTCACCAATAGAAGCACATTCAACTGGAAAATTCAAAGTTGTAAATGAAGGTGGAGCTGGAAAAAAAGCTCCTCCAGCTATATTTGCTGGCAATGTACCATCTACAGGTAAAAAAACATCTTCCCGAACAATATAGTCTTCTTCTAATGCTTCAGGATGATTACAGGCAATTTGATAGTTGTTACAATATATGTGTGGAGCTAATTTATCTTCAACGGTAACTGTCCCCCAACAAATGTTATTACTAGCAATATGCTGGCAGGAGTATGTCAATGTTTGACCTACTTGATCCGCTCCAACATATGATCCCAATGATTGTCCATTAGCATCTAAAATTGTTACAATGTATTCGTTTTCACATACACCAGTTGCTTCCATAACCATGTCTGGGCTAATAAGGACCTCGCAATTTGATTGTAAAACATCTGGCAAAGGGACAATCACATTGTCATTACAAGCCATGGTTGGATTGTATGAACTTATTACTAAAATATTAGTGGTACATCTTATGATTTGTCCATCAGAATAAATAATTTCAAAAATCGCAGGATTGGTTCCAATAGGAAGAGTTACTGCTGTACCAACTGCTGCATTTAAAAGAGCAGGCAATGCAGTTGGATAGGAAATATTAATACTAGGTGCAGGAGTACCATGTCCGCTATTTGGATAGCATATAACTGGATTTGGTATATCCCCCGCAGGAAACACATAGCCATTAAGCTCACAATTATTAGAGCTAGCATTTGGTGCCTGAACAATTTGATCCGCAGGGCACTCAAGGCATGGTAAAGTAAATTCAAAATCTTTTTGAGCTGTAAAAAATCCTGGCCCCGAAAGAACAGAATAATATCCATCATAATTTCCTCCAACTATAGGAATACCTCTATCAGGATTAAGTGATAAGATATCAAATGTTCCTCCCATCCAGCTATTATTAGCTGCATCGAAAACAGAAAAAGTATAATCTTCACATATGTCTAGAACTACAGGCGCAGGCAATTCTGTACCTGGTGCAACACCAGTATAAGTACCAGCATTGGCATAAGCAATTCTCGTACCGGCTCCGTCATTCAATTCCCATGACATCTGGTCTGGATTATTGCTAGCAGTTATTAAAATCACAAAATTTTCGTTGTATTCGCATGTTTCTGGGCAAGCAACTTTTAAGGTTTGAATCGGACCATAAGTCGGAATTGGACCATCGTTATAAATGTTGTTGCCAAGTGCATCAAAAAATGCAAAACTATGTTCAACTTCAAAAGCGGCACCTACATAATTAGCATCAATGGTAGAACCATTGTTGACTGCTAAAGTGTAAGATGAAAAACTTCCTGAAGGAACATTGTAAACGGTAAGCGGGCCTCCGTCAATTGAAACTTCCAAATAGGCTCCGTCCCAACCATTATTTCCTGTATCATACAATTCTAATGTATAATCACAAGTTGCAGCAGGTTGAGATTGCGCAAATGAAAGAACTACGGTTCCCAGACATACAACTAGTAAAAAGAGTTGTCGTAATCTGTTCATGGGTTTGAATTTTTTATTAATAAATCGG
>CALIIW010000250.1 GCA_938018185.1 uncultured Saprospiraceae bacterium | reverse complement strand
GCTAATATAATAAGTCGCAAATCTGCTGAATTGCTGCTAATGAGCCGTTCACATCTTCCTTTAATTTAATAAAAAATTAAATCGCAAATTATGGCATCTATCATCCTTATTCTGGTTTTAACATCAGGCACAAAGGAATATATTCTAAATTAATAAAATATTGGTATAAGAATAAATATTTTTTAAGATTTTGATATAAAAAAGCTGGCAGCTCCATAAAAGGAACAGCCAGTTTTTTTTTTAAATTATTTTCCTAATAAATTTCTTTATTCAATCACAAATTTTCCGGAAGCTGTTGATCCATTCTTTTCTATAATAGTATAAAAATGAATTCCAGTTGTTTTACTTGGCGTATTCCAAATAGCGCTGCCTATCTGTTCTTTTTGCTCAGCGATCATACGACCTAAGTTGTCATAGATAATCAAGTCAAATATTTTATCTGTGCGGTTACTTTTAAATGTAAAAACATCAGTACCTGGATTTGGAAATACTTGGTAAGTCCCTTTTGTTAAATTTTCCGTTGAGACTACACTATCAAAAAGCTTTAAGTTGTCCAAAAGAACAAAATCATAGAGGCTATAATTGTCTGCAATGGTTGCCCCCTTATTTCCCGAAAGGGTAATCACTTCAATCTTTATCTCATCATTGTAATCCAAAGGAAGCTCATATTCATGGTAGACTAGTTCCCCTTCAGTTTGGCCAAAGACAACTGGAAAATCAGAATCATTCAAATACACTTTCAACATGGCACCATATTCAGCCGGCAAATTAGTCTCTTCTATTTCATCTGCCCTAAACTGAATCATATCAAAGGATAATTTTGGCTCCATCATACCTTCTGTATTTGCACAAAATTCTATTTCAGTTAGCTGATAATTTTCTCTAAAAAATATTTCTTCATCATCACACTCCTCAATTCTGAAAGGCTGAGGATCTTCCCCAGAAAATCCGATCATCATCTCTCCTTCATATTCTACTAGCTCTGCTATCGCAAAATTATCTGGATCAATAACTAAATTAGGATCAGTGTCAAATAAAAACTGATCAAAAGTTTGGTGGTAACCTTCTGTGATAACCTCTACTGCAAAACGACTTCCTTCTGCAAAATTATTATCCGCTACTTCATCTGTAGCCAAATTCAAACTTAATTCAACTGTAGTAACCCCAGGCAAAGGAATTGGTAATTCAACATCATCTATGACTGCAGCTGTAGAACCAACTCTAAGGTCAAATGGCAAATCAATTACAACGTCTATCGGCATCCCGTCAACATAAAGAACTGCTGGTATCTCCTGAGCGACTATAACTTTGCAACCCAGATTACGAAAAATAGCTCTCATCCTTGTTTGTGAATTTGGATTACATACTGCTTGTTTGGTTAAAGTAACATCCGTTAGTTGCAAGTCATCCCCATCGGCATCTATCTTTTCTATTTCTCCTTCATCGGTATTATTTAATTGATTGATTTCGTTTCCTTTGAGAGTTACAATAAGCTCGTAGTCTCGCTCAACATCAGGCAAGACCTCCACATGTAAGTATGTATATACAATGGTGTCACCTGGCTCAAAATCAGCATCTAATGTTATAAACTCAGAAGTGACTTCTTCTGCTTCTAGACTATATGCTACTTCTAAAACTTCCCCTATTGGATAAGTATTTAAACCTACATTGATTAGATTGATATCTATAGCTTGTTCACTTTGGCTTCTGCATAGGGAGTATCTATCTTGAATTAGTTCTATTTGCACATCTTGATCCGCAGCATCCGTTGTAATTCCAACTGCTCTCCATGCTTCTATTACAGCTGCCTCTTCTGCGGAATTTGGTCCATATAGATCTTCACAAACTTCCAAACTTGCCAACATAGCAGCTAAGTAACCTGAACCTTCCGTAAGGTAACCGGTGTTCATACTAAACACAATTTGAAAGGTCTTATCCATACCTAGCTGGGCTACATCAAATTCATAACCGACTTCGTTTGTGCCAGAGACTCCGTCTACTAATAAATGAAACCAATAATTGAACACGCCAGAATTTGAGTGTACTCCACCTGCATCTCCAGCTCCTATGTACCAATCAATTCCCCCATAGTATTTGGGATCATTTCTGTCATTTGGATTGGACATAGAACGGAATGGCTGTACATCTTCATTCAATAAGAATTTGTCTCCAATTAACCAGGTGAAATTGTCATAGTCATATTCGTATTCTAAAGCTTTACCAATACAATCACTTATTGATTCATTCATAGCACCTGATTCGTTTCTATAAATCAAGCCTGAGGTGAACTCCGTAAATCCATGTGCGAATTCATGGCCCACTACTGTCAAACTAGTTAATGGGTCATAATCATCACAATCTCCTGAACCAAAAAAAGCTCTTGTTCCATTCCAATAGGCATTTACATAGTTTCTTTCTGAACCTGATACCCATGAGATGACAGCCTTACCATTTCCATCTATGCCATCCCAATCGAAATGACTTTTCATCATATCATAGTATGAAGTGGCACAATAATGTGCATCTCCCCCAAACTGCTCTTTGCCAACATTATAGTTGTTCCAATAGTTATCATCATCTGTAAAATCTTGTCCAGAACCATTTTTTGTTATCACACCATCTCCTCTTGTTGAATCCACTAGAATATAAACACCTGGTTCTGTGTTTTCAGCAATTATTGTTTGTTCTCCATATAGAGAAGTATTTGCAATACCTTCTACTGAAGTATGAGCAAGATTAGATAGGTGTTGAATGACTAAACCAGAATGTGCATCAACATAAAATGTTTCCAATATTGGATGATTGTGATCTCTTTCATCAGATATCTGAAATTTGTAAGCTAAGCTGTAATTACCCGAAACTTTAGGGTAATTCACATCTATTATCACGAGCTCAGGATTTGTAGTATGCCAATGCGTTGTAACATTTGCTCCTCTTTGTGAAAATATAATGTTATCGATGAATTTAATTCCTACTTCTTTGGCTACTTGCGGGGAAACCGAAGGATTTGTATTGACTTCTATATTAGGCAATATGACCCCAGTAGCTTTTTGAACCACTCCATCCTTTTGATGCAAAGTATATGCAGATCCTTGAACAGGAATTCCCATATAGCTTTGTTTGAATTTTACTCTTTTCCAACCATTATAGTCCTTAATGACTTGCTGTTCTTTAAGATCAGCGGGAGCTACAAGCCCTAATTCTTCATAATAACCATAAAGAAAACTTTCAACAGTATGTTGCTCTGCTTTAAGGTCAAGTTTAGAAATCTTATTGCTCTTTTTTGCTCTCAATTTTGAAGAATTAGCCTGTCCAAAAGCTAAAGTGGAGACAATAAAAAGACAAAAAAGTAGTATTGCTTTTCTCATATGGGAGTTAATTTTGGATAAAGTGGTTAATAATCCTTCTAAGTTAAGCTTTTTCTGCCTTTAAGACTCGATAAATGACTGTTTTTAACCATAAAGCGACATTTGAAATAAGTCTATAAATAAATGGCAAAGGTCTTTACAGATTAAGTTTTTTATTATAAATTTGTGGCCACTTTGGAACTGGGCACGTATAACAATTGTTCTTAATCCAAATAGACCCATGGTGTAATGGTAACACACCTGTTTTTGGTACAGGCATTCAAGGTTCGAGTCCTTGTGGGTCTACTAGCAAAAAAGGCCATTGGCTACTAGCCATTTGCTTTTTGCACAATGTGAAATTTAAAAGCCGCTGTCTTTAGTTAGATGGCGGCTTTTTTGTTTGGAAGAAAAATTGTCTTAACCCAAAATAGATTACCCTTTCTTTTAAAAAACATTGGTTAGCCGCAAGAAAACATTTTGCACACTTGTAAAAATGCATTTTATCCTCCCCCTTCTTGTCTAGTATTAGGGCTCATAAGCTTCTCGTTATTCCTTCTAAATACTATGTCACTAAAATCATAGGCATATTTGATTCACAAGTTCAAAATTTTCTACATTGTGACAGTAAAAACCCTATCCAACAAAACAAATATTCCACACAAATAGCACAAAAATATTACTTTTTAATTGATGATTTACTTATCGATTTCTGTAATCCTAAATGGCAATACAGATTATTAAGTATATTTTTTTTAACTTTTAAAATTTATGAGGAATGAGAATTTTATTATTTACTTTTTGTCTTATTTTTAGTACCCAATCTTTAACAGCTCAAAATGAAGATTTTGCAATTGACCAGCTCAAGGTTATAGGAGCAAGAAGCGATTTTTCAACTGCCGACCTTAACCACTCTAGAAAGTTGATGCTATTTATTATTAATGAAGCGAGACAAAACGAAACCTATCGTGCTGACAACGGATGCATGGAAGATGCAGAAGGTATGCCATCAGCAATGCCAGTAATGTTGCCCGAATTAAAAATGGCAGGAAAACTAAATGAACTCGCACAAGAACAAGCAGAATATATGGCGAAAAATAATGCAGCAATTTCAGATAAAAACCTTGCAAGTAAGCATGGTGTTACAGGACATGAAAATGTAGGTTCCAATTCGAAATTGGAAAAATTTCCAAAGAAATGGATGGTCAGTGATGTAAGAGATACGTATGCTCATATATTTGATAAAAGTGTGATCTCTTACAATGCAGTCGGATTTGGAATTGCAAAAGGCAGTAAAGGAGAATGGTTTGTAGCTGCTGTTTGGAGTGACTTGGGATCAAGTGATCTTTCTAGCGCTCATTTAACTGCTGGTCAAATATTAGGTATCGAACCTACTCCAGGGTATGATTACAAAAAAGGGGCTACTTCAAGTAAAACTGCTTCAACAACTACTTCTACTAAAGGTGAAACTAGTCCAACTAAGACTTCTGCTTCAACAACTACCAGCAGCACTACTTCTAAAGGTGCTTCTACTAGTGCACCTAAAAGTTCGAATGCTACTAAGACTTCTGCTTCAACAACTACTAGTAGCACTACTTCTAAAGGTGCTTCTACTAGTGCATCTAAAACCACGAGCTCTACTAGAGGTACGAGCCCTACTAGAGGTACGAGTACTACTAAAACGACTACCCCTTCTAGAGGTACAAGTTCTACCGCAACGCCGTCCACAAAAACTTCAACTCCAAAGACGACGAGCCCGACTAAAGCTACAAGCACTGCCAAAACCACTAATCCTACCGGAGCCACAAGCTCTACGACTAAGCCATCCACGGGAACTACAACTCCTAATACGACGAGCACTGCTAAAAATGTGGCTTTAGGAAAAAAAGTATCTATGTCTACTACTACTCGTACTTCATTTGCTACAAATGCTATCAACGGGAAAACAGATAGCAATTCGAGTTCTGGTGCTTCAACTTCAAAGGCGGCACAATCATGGTGGCAGATAGATTTAGGCCAAGAGTATATTATTGAAAAAATAGTTCTCCATAATGTTTCTGATGCTACTGCTGAACAACTTAGCAATTTTACTATAAGTACTTCCTTAAGAGAATTTAGAGGCAATAGAGATGAGAGAGCAAAAGTCTGGGCAAGAGAAAGAGGTAGTGTTGATAAAATGAAAGAATTTACTGGTAAAAGAAATGCTAGACATATTAGATTATGGCTAAATGGCGATGAAGCACGACAGCTTTCTATTTCTGAACTAGAAATTTATGGTACGCCAGTATCAAAATAATAATGGTCTTATTGATTCTCGAGGGTTCTTAAAACTCTGGAACATATATAAAAAGAAAGTGAGCTTTGAGATGCTTGTAGCAATTCTCAAAGCTCACTTTATAAAAACTCTTATAAGTTATTAATCTCAGCAGAGAAATAATACATCTTACCCTTTCTTCCTAAAATGCATTTTACATAAATCCTTTTTCGATTGGAATACATTGTCTAGCACCTTTGTCAGAGGTAAGAATACATTTTGCACACTTGTAGAAAATGCATTTAATGGCTCCCCTTCTTGGCGGGTTTTAGGATTCAATAACTTTCTTGTAATTCCTGCTAGATAATAACTAGCCCTAACATTTATGTATTTATGGTCTGCTAATTCAAACCCATTATCATTCATTATTTTTTCGAAATAACTAACAGGACGTCCCAAACATAATTCATCTCCTGTAATGGTGTTTTCTGTTCTTTCAAAAAGGTAAACATCTTTTCCAGATACACGACATATTTCCTTCATGATATTTTTCAGCATCACTTCATCCGTATTGTGCTGCAAGACTGTTGCTGTAAACACGATGTCCAAAGAATTGTCTTCAAATGGCAAAACCTTGCCATTGATCTTGACAATTTTTACATCATCAGGAAGATTCTCTGTAGCAAGAGCAACCATGTTTTGTGAAATATCGGCCCCAAACAATTCAACATCTTTGTTTTTATTGCTTAGATTTAATAGATTTCCACCAGGACCTGACCCCACTTCCAACACCTTCTTGCCTGATACAGGAACGCCATTAAGCATTTCTAAAAACTTAGCTCTTTTATATCTGTAAAAAGGCTCATCATCTCCAGCGATAATTTCTCCATCCTTTTTTCTTGAACCCATTCTACCTGCAACCTCTGACCAATAAGTTTCTGGGTTGTAATTCTTCTTGTCTAAATTCATATTCATTTAAAATGCTTTTATCCAAATACGTTATATGGCATTTTTCCTTATATAACATATAAAATTACTGAAAATAATCTTAAAAAGATTCGCAATTGAGTATAGTATCATGAAAACTGCGTTTATCTCTATTTTATTACTTTTTAAAAGTTATTCTACCCTCTTTTGCTCCTTATCACTATATTTAGTGATATTAGGATATCCCTAAATTGTTTAGTGTCTTTTTCTGAATTAGCAAGTATCTTTAATTTATAATTAATATTGAAGTCATGGCGAAAAAAATTTCTATCCATATCGCTGATGACCATCAGGTATTATTAGATGGACTTAAAGCCGTACTCCAACTGGACGATGAGCTAGAAGTAGTCGGTTCTTCCCTAAATGGAGAAGAAGTTTTACAATGGTTTAAAAATAACACTGCAGACGTTTTGATTTTAGATATTTCTATGGACAAAATGGATGGTATTCAATTGCTAAAAGAATTTAAAAAAGGTATAACCCCAAGTAACCCAATAATTCTATCTAGCTATGATGATATCAAGTTAATTAAGGAAGTTCTAAAGTTAGGAGCTTTAGGCTTCCTTTCCAAGAAATGTGCTGCGGATCACATTATCGAAGCAGTGAAAACTGTTGCGAATGGCAATCAATACTTTAGTCCTAGCATAAATGAAAAAATTGTGAAGTCATTTTCTGGTATATCTGCAGTAAATATTGACAATAATAATGATGGGGCTTTAATAAACATTCTCACAGAAAGAGAAATAGAGATACTAAAACTTATCGCACTTGAATATACAAGTAAGGAGATTAGTAAGTCTTTATTCATTAGTACAAACACAGTAGAATCTCATCGTAAAAATATGATGAAAAAATTAAAAATTAAGAGTTCCATAGGCCTTGCAAAATTTGCTTTGAAAAATAATTTAATCAAATAAAACAAAAAAAATGGCTTTTAACCACCCAGCTTTAAGTACTTATGGATTTACAAGAAATGAAATCGGAGAAGTAGTATTTATCTTCAAAGTTTACAAAAATGTCAATGTAGATTATGTGAATAATGGGGGAGATCACCGAAAAATTATTTTGACTTATGACAGTAACACAATAGATTTAAACAGCACAAGTCCTCACACTAAAATTTATACCTTTATTGCTGACAAGTTAAACATAGAGTTCAACACAACAGAGTCTACTCCGGGCGCCATCACAATTAGACGTCCAAAAGTGTATATTGAAGATTAATCTCTAAATCTATGAGTAAATACTTTTTTTTACTCCTTATTTGTACACTCAATTTTCTCTCTCTTTATTCTCAAGAGAGAGATTTTTTGCATTTATATGACCAGATAAGGAATGACTTGGTTTTTGAAGATTATGATGCTGCTAGTAAGAGATTTGAGCTTATTAGAAAAGATAAGGAAGATTATCAAACATTGGATTTGTTGTGGTTTTCTCTTATACAGGCAAAGATCATTCAGAAAACAAAAAGTGAAAAAGAGGCTGGTTTACTATTATTTGAAAATTTGGATGAAGTCGAACTGTCTAAAGATAGTACCCTCCTATCTGAGTACTATTTATTAATAGGTGATATCTCAAATGAAAATGGTCTACCCTATCTGGAGCAAGCAATTAATTTTTGCCCTAAAAAAAATCTAAAGACAAAAGCAAAAACATTTTATCACATGGCAAGAGTTTACTGCTCTGATTCATTAGAAAATGATGCATGTTATGCTTACTACAATAAATCTCTCAATCTATCTAAAAAGACAAATTCATTTTATACCGTAGCAAAAATATATAACAATCTTTCAGGAGAATTTATAACAAACGGGGCACCTCAAAAAGGGCTTATATATATAGACTCTTCTCTACTTATCAGGAAAGAAATCGGCGATGAAAATTTTCTTGCTTCAGGCTTATTAAATAAAGCTATTTTAGAAATAGTCTTACATAAAGATGAAACCGCTTATCTTGAAAGTCTTCTGGAAATTAAAAACCTTTTAAAAAATTCTTCAGACTACAGTCTACTCTACAACTTATACTACAATCTTGGTGATGCTTATGATAGAGTCGGCGAATACCAAAATGCTACGAATGTCTTATTTCAAGCCTTAGAAACTTCTGAAATAAGCAAAGAAAAATTTAAAGAAAAAGATCTACTTCTTTCCATTGCTGAATATGAAGCTGCTACCATGAAACAAGATCTTGAATATGCCAAAGGATTGTCAAAATTAAAAACCAAGGAAGCCAACTTATTCAAATGGATCACAGCTATTGCTTTTCTTACCTTCGGTTTGATATTTTATATTTCTTTGAGAAACTTTAGGCTAAAGAAAAAAAATCTGGAATTAGATATTTCTCAAAATAAACTAGAGAGTGAAAAAAAGCTACAACAATTAAACATAGAAAAGAAAAATGAAGTTTTGAATGTCTCTATTGACGCAAGAGAAGAAGAAAGATCTTATATTTCTGAAACACTGCACAATAGCATTAGCGCGATTTTATCCTCAGCAAATATGCATCTTAAAGTTCTTAAAAAGAAAAACAATATTCCCGAAAATGAGGAATTTATGAAAACACAATCCTTGATTATTGAAGCGGCTGATCAAGTCCGCTCCTTATCTCATCAACTTGTTTCTCCAAGTTTACAAAACTTTGGCCTTTCTGTAGCAGTAAATGGATTATGTGAAAAATATTCAAATAGCGACTTGAATTTTATTTGTGAGTTTGTTGAACTAAAGCCTCGACCAGATCATAAAATGGAAGCCAAAATATATAGAATTATAGAAGAACTCATTAATAATATAATGAAGCATTCTGGAGCAAATGAAGCAATTGTGAAAGGCCGCATTAATGGATCATATCTCATCATTTCCGTTGCTGATAATGGCAATGGTCTAGATGCTACAATGATAAACAAGAAGGAATCTCTTGGACTGACTCAGATCGAATCTATTATGGACTATTTGAATGGCGAGTTTACTTTAAAATCTGACCAAGGAACAGAGGTAGTATTAAAATTTCCTATAAACATTTTGTATCCCTAAATGTCTTTCACTTAGAATAAAATCTAGCATTTGCTGACAAGCTTGAAACCAAACTTGTTAGCAGATACAATTCACTCAATTATCAACTTGCCAAAATAAATGTTCTTGTCCGAATTTTCCATTCTCAAAAAATAAATTCCTGATGCTACATCTAAATTAAGTTGTACTTTTTTGCTTTGTACATTTAACTCATACACTTTTTCACCAACTGAATTATAAATTTCAATTTGGTTAATCAGCATTTTGGATTCAATAGTAAATACGCCTGAAGATGGATTTGGATATACTTTAATGCTAGGATGGAGGTCTATATTTTTGATGGCCTGTACAAAATCTACTAGGTAGGTTTCAACATATTCACAGCCATTTGCATCCGTAATAGTCACCGTATATTCTCCAATATTCAGCTGATCAATATCTTCGCTAGTTGAACCATTAGACCATAGAAAAGTGTAAGGTGGGGTTCCTCCTGTCGGGGTAATATCTATAGAACCAGAATCAAGATCTTCTGCATCTGTAATCACTGCCGTACTTGCGATAGGCGCTGGTCCTTCTGGTATTCCTCCTGACAAAACAAGCTCGCAACCAGTTCCAAAAGAGGTAACTGTAACTGAATAAGCTTCTCCAAATGGCAAAGCTACTGGGTTTACTTCTTGACCATTAGACCAATTATATTGATAAAATCCTGGGCCATCAACAAATGCTTTAACTATATAATCTGTACAGGTAAGCGTTAAGTTAACTTCTGCAGAAAAGGTATTGTCCACCGCTATCACCAAGGCTGAAGCCGTACAGCCTGTTGAGGTATTAGTCACTACTAATATATATTCACCTGGCTTGTCAACTGTAGTTGTTAATTCATTTGAAACAACATTGCCCGTTTCGTCCAACCAAGTATACTCAAAATTATCTCCAATTGAAGAACCCGTACCATCTAGATTGATGGTTTCACAATCAACTTCATTGTTTTGCCCTGCGACCACAGTTGGTGCTTCAATTTCACATAGTACATTAACTTCTACACTCAGTGGGCATGGGATATCAATGCTATTCATTGTAAAAGTATAAAAACCACATTCTGTAACTTCTAAATTTGCTTCTGTGCTTATTACATTGCCATTAGGATCAGTCCATTCGAAGGAGGCAAACTCTGTTGAACCTGGTACAAAAACAGGCTGGAGAACAATGGAAGAAGTATTGCAATCCAAACTAACTAAAGATGGCAATTCAGGATATGGCAATAATACCTCGCAATTTATTTCGACTTCGTCGGTGGCAATACAACCGTTACTAGTATTTAGTACTAAAAGTTGATATACTCCGCAAATATTTGTGCTCAACATTAATTCATTGCCAACGATAGCGCCAGATTCATTTGTCCAGGTATAATCAAAATCAGCTCCTTGACTTGTATCAGTAGTCCCTAAAACAATATTTGAATTGTCACAAGACCAATCTTGATCTGGACCTGCATTGGCTATTGGCGAATCAAAATTACAAAGCACTTCCACTTGTGCAGATGACGAGCATCCTGTTCTTGCATCTGTTACTATCAAGGTATAAATGCCGCATTCGGACACTGTTTCAATCAGTTCTGCCTGAACAATTAAGCTATCATTTGGTCCTACCCAATAATGAGATATATTATCTCCGGTGCTTGAGTTAAGACTTCCTATTTGAA
>CALIIW010000249.1 GCA_938018185.1 uncultured Saprospiraceae bacterium | reverse complement strand
TAACCGATTAATGCCTTCGGCATCCCTACGGGACCGAGCATTCGAACAACCGAATTACCAAATAAACAATTTTATGTTAATAGTAACAACGGACTTTATACCAGGAAGAGAAATAATTGAAGTAATCGATATAGCAAGAGGCTCTACCGTAAGGGCTCGAAATGTTGGCAGAGATATCGGTGCTGTATTTAAGAGTTTAGTAGGAGGTGAGATTTCCGCATATACTCAGCTCATGGCAGATGCAAGAGAACAGGCCATAGCGCGAATGATAGCTGATGGGAAAAGGATAGGAGCAGATGCTATAATTAATGTCCGTTTTTCTACTGCAATGGTGATGCAGAGTACTTCAGAAATTTTGGCTTATGGTACTGCTGTAAAATTAAAGTAGTAGTTTTAGCTTTATATAAGATTGAAAATAGTTATGGCGAAGTCAAAGAAGCAGAAAAATCTTAAAGACATAGAAATAATAAATAGAAAGGCTGCATACGAGTTTTTCTTCAAGGATACCTTAGAGGTTGGCATCATGCTTACAGGAACAGAAGTAAAGTCTATTAAGAATGGAGAGGCCAATTTGAAAGACGCCTTCTGCTTTTTCCGAAAGGGAGAATTGTTTCTCAAAAACTTGTTCATAGCGGAATTCAAATACGGAAATTTAAACAACCACGAAACCCGCCGTCTCCGAAAGTTACTCCTCAAAAAAGTCGAACTTCGTAAATGGGAGCGAAAAGTAAAGGAGAGAGGCTATACCATAATCCCTCACAAGATCTATCTCAGCGAAAGAGGTTTAATAAAACTTGAAATTGTCTTAGGACAAGGAAAGAAGACTTACGACAAGAGAGAAACATTAAAGAATAAAGATAATAAGAGGCAGATGGAAAGGCTTAAGAAGATACGCTTATAAATTTTAGTTCATCGTTCATAGTTTATAGTTCATCGTGAACATACGATGAACTATAAACTATGAACCAAACACTAATAAAATCGATTGGAATTCTTCCATAAACGGGTTTAAAAATTACATGCTTTTGGAGCGCGCGCTTTCCGAAAATAGCATTGATGCCTATACTAGAGACATTGAAAAATTATGTTCCTATCTAAGTATAAATAAATTAGAACTTGGTCCGTTAGAAATTACAGACAAGCATCTGGCGGAATTTATAATTTGGTTGAACACCTTAGGAATAGGTGCCAATTCACAAGCAAGAATAAAATCTGGAATCAAAGCTTTTTATAAATTTTTAATGCTGGAAGATATCATCGATAGGGATCCTACAGAATTGATGGAGAGTCCTAGGTTGACGAAAAAGATTCCTCAGGTTGTTAGTTTTGAAGAAATGCAAGAAATGCTTTCAGTGATAGATCTCAGCACAGATCATGGGACAAGAAACAGGGCGATGTTGGAAACGCTTTATGCTTCTGGCTTACGGGTTTCTGAGTTAATCAATTTGAAGTTGACTAATATTTATCCTGATATTGGTTTTCTTAAAGTCGTAGGAAAGGGGAATAAGGAGCGATTGGTTCCAATAGGAGGCGATGCATTAAAACATATAGATTTCTATATTGACAATATCAGGAGGCATTTGCCTAAAATAGCTGAAGCAGATGAAAATATCCTATTTTTGAATAGGAGGGGAAGGCGTCTTAGTCGCGTCATGGTTTTTATGATCGTAAAGGAAGTTGCGGAGCTGGCAGGAATACAAAAAACTGTCAGTCCACATACCTTTAGGCACTCATTTGCAACCCATCTGGTAGAAGGTGGGGCAGATTTGAAAGCCATACAGGACATGTTGGGTCATGAATCCATAACAACTACTGAGATATATACACATTTGGACAAGGCTTACCTCAGAGATACAATTCTTCGTTTTCATCCCTCAAATAAAGTAAAGAAGTCTTTGTAGTTTTACAACCATGTGATGCTTATAGACATCATTAGTTATGATGAAAAATATATTACTTTTTACCTTGTTTGTTTCAATATTACTTGGCTTTTCGCAATGTGCTAATCCTATCGGTTTGACTGGTGGTGAAAAAGACGAGAAGGGCCCGGGTATAGTAAAGGATGGTATTTATCCTGGTAACATGAAAACCAGGTTTACCAAAGAACCGATTTCAATAACATTTGACGAATGGGTGAAACTTGACGATGTACTAAATCAGGTCATTGTTTCTCCACCATTAGAGCACACGCCAACAGTCAAATTGAAAGGAAAGGAACTCACTTTTGAGTTTGATGAAAAAGAAATTCTGAAGGAAGAGACTACTTATACTATCAATTTTGGAGAAGCAGTAAAAGATCTTACGGAAGGAAATCCTACCGAAGATTTGAGATATGTATTTTCTACTGGCGACGAAATTGATTCCTTGAAGATTTCAGGATCTTTACTGAATGCGCTTGATGGGACGGCGATCGAAGGAGCGATTGTTATGCTCTATGAAAATTTGAGTGATACCGCGTTCACAAGCATCAAGCCTTTTTATTTTGCAAAAGCAGACAAGAGTGGAAGATTCACTATTTCAAATGTAAAAGCTGGTACTTTTCAAGTTAGGGCTTTGGCAAATGATCAGGGAAAAAAATATATTTTTGACCATCCTGAAGAAAAGATAGGCTACATGGAGGAAGTCTTAATATTGAATGACACTTTTGCACAAGCGATTGATATGCTGCTCTTTCAAGAATTGGCTCCATTGCAAATGAAAGAATCAGATGAACTTGCATATGGGCATGTTGCTTATAAATTTAATAGAGAACCTTTCGATTTGAATATTTCATATGATGAATCTGCAGATTTTACCTTGATTGAGTATGAAAATGATTCTGTACATGTTTGGCATGATAGAAAAAGCCCTTTTAATATTTATACTTCTTACGATACTTTATGGTATGATACATTGACAACAAAGAAACTAAAGCGAGATGAATTTCTTGAGGTTTCAAGATTAAGCTTGAAAACATCTGGAGGGAGATCTGCTCGTGCCATAAAGAAACCAATTCATAAAAAAGAGGAGGCAACATTTATGTTCAACCATCCTATTGAAAAAATTAACAAAGATTCTATTTTGTTTTATGCAGACTCGATCGCTACGGAATTGGATTATGAATTTGTCATGGATACGGAAGATAAAAGAAAGCTACTACTCAAGAGCACTTGGCAGGAATCCAACATTTATAAATTTCAATTGAATCCTGGTGCCATAACAGATGTATATGGTTTAAAAAATGATACCCTACGTTTTGAGTATTTAATCCTAAAAAAGGACAAATTTGGCGAATTGCAACTTAATATTTTGGATTTAAATCCAAGCTATGCTTACATTGTAGAGTTGTTGAAACCAGATAACAAAGCCTTGGATAAGTTCTATATTAGCGGTTTAGAAAGTTTTGAAAAGCTTTATGAATTTTTAAAACCAAACGATTACACTCTAAAGATTGTTGAGGACCAGAATGGCAATCAAAGATGGGATCCAGGATCTTATGAAGAAAAAAAGTATCCTGAAAAAATATTTAGTATCAGTCTGGAAACCTTAAGGGCTAATTGGACCGTTGAATCAGAAGTAAAACCTACATTTTAATATGATATTAAGGGCAGAAAATCTTATGAAGATATATGGCTCCAGAAAGGTGGTCAAAGGAGTCAGCTTACAAGTGGCCCAGAGGGAGATTGTTGGCTTGCTAGGCCCGAATGGTGCTGGCAAGACGACTACCTTTTATATGACGGTAGGTTTTGTAAAGCCAAATGGAGGCCATGTCTATTTAGATGATGAAGAGATTACTTCTCTACCGATGTATAAGCGTGCTCAAAAAGGGGTAGGCTATTTGCCTCAAGAAGCTTCTGTCTTTAGAAAATTGACTGTAGAAGATAACATCAAAGCGGTCTTGGAAATGACTACACTTTCCAAGTCTGACCAAAAACAAAAATTGGAAGAATTGATTGCTGAATTCACTTTAGAGAAGGTGAGAAGAAGTAATGGAGATACTTTGTCTGGTGGTGAAAGAAGAAGAACAGAAATTGCCAGAGCCTTGGCAACAAATCCCAATTTTATATTATTAGATGAGCCCTTTGCGGGAATTGATCCTATCGCTGTAGAAGACATTCAATCTATTGTTGAAAAATTGAAAGATAGAAATATAGGGATATTGATCACAGATCACAATGTCCAAGAGACCTTGTCTATTACAGATCGTGCCTACCTGATGTTTGAAGGAAATATCTTGAAGGCAGGTACTGCTGAAGAATTGGCGGCAGACGAGATGGTTCGGAAAGTGTATTTGGGTAAGAATTTTGAGTTAAGAAAAAAAGATACTGATGCTAAGCCAAGTACATAAGGGGCTGTTTTGTTTTTTTATACTGGCTAGCTTTGGTCTTCAAAGTTGCTCAGAAGAAACACCACGACTACGTCCTTCGGATCTAGTGATGATAGATACCTTATTTAAAAATCAATCAAAATTAATAAAAGTAGAGTACGATAGTATTTGCACGGCAAATTACCAGCAAAATCTTGATCGAGCAGTTGATTCCATATTGCAAATCAGATTATCAGAAAGAAAAAAGAAATTAGGTTTTTAGCGTATGAAGTATTTATCTAAAATATCATTCCTGTTCTTCACCAAACTAAGTTTGCTGGTTTTAATCCTAATCTGCTGTACTTCTTTTCAGCAAGTGCCTACGCAGGAAATGCTTATTGAAAATAAACTTCAAGAAAAAATAGATCGATACACTGCCGATCAAATTAAAATTTGTAGAAGAAAAATTCTTAAAGAGGCGACAGAAAAAGTTGACTCCATGTTGTTTGCACAAGCAAAAATGCAATCTGTAGATCCAGTAGATAAACCACCCCTGCCTATTAAGCCAGCCAAACCCATTATAAAGCAAGCGACGGAGACGGGAGAGATTAAGCCGGTGTTGGGGAATTAGAG
>CALIIW010000248.1 GCA_938018185.1 uncultured Saprospiraceae bacterium | reverse complement strand
GCGCGGATAGATCTGTTGTCGCTGGTGGATCGTAGGTTCAATAGACACTTCCCGATCAAGGCAGATTTTATAGGCTTGACAGCAGATGCGATCGATGAAGCATATGTGAAAGTAGAATGGTCCCAGATAGATGGAAAGGATCAGATTAAATTATTCTCGAAAAAAGAAGCATCTTAGCGCCATGTCGGAAACTCATCTAATTACGCGACATCTCCTTGGTATCAAATACATTACGAAGGAAGATATCCAACTGATATTTCAGACAGCAGATGAATTCAAGGACGTGATCAATCGTCCGATCAAAAAAGTCCCTTCTCTAAGAGATGTGACCATCGCCAATCTCTTCTTTGAAAATAGTACTCGAACTAAGATCTCCTTCGAACTCGCAGAGAAAAGACTCTCTGCAGATGTAGTCAACTTCTCAGCATCTTCTTCTTCCGTAAAGAAAGGAGAGACGCTTCTCGATACTGTCAATAATGTCTTGTCTATGAAAGTAGACATGATCGTCATCAGACATCCGACACCAGGTACACCGATCTATCTATCCAGAAGGGTAGAGGCCAATATCATCAATGCAGGAGACGGTACTCATGAGCATCCGACGCAAGCACTGCTCGATGCTTACTCTATCAGAAGCAAGTATGGTGATGTCGCAGGAAAGAAGATCGTCATCGTCGGAGATATCAAGCACTCAAGAGTAGCACTTAGTAATATATTCTGTCTCAAGAAGCTCGGTGCGGAAGTGAAAGTATGTGGTCCACCGACCTTGATACCAAAGCACATCACATCGCTGGGTGTAGGTGTAGAATACGATATCGACAAAGCCCTCGCATGGTGTGACATAGCCAATGTGCTAAGAATACAATTAGAAAGACAAGACGTGAAGTTCATACCGAGTTTAAGAGAGTATGCACTCTTCTATGGTATCAATAAGCAGCGACTGTCTAAGCTGGATAAGCAGATCACCATCATGCATCCAGGTCCTATCAACAGAGGCATCGAACTAAATAGTGATGTAGCAGACTCTGAGCATTCTATCATTCTGGAGCAAGTCGAGAATGGAGTAGCAGTTAGGATGGCTGTGCTTTATTTGTTGGCTGGGAGGCGGTAGAGGGCGGAATTGTTATAAAAGCCTTGTCAGGTTTCGGTTTGCCTTCGATCTTGCATATCCAGCTAGATCAAACGAAGTGAAGAGATATGCGGTGGTAGTTATTTATTACTCGTTTTTTCTATTTCATAAATAGCGTTTATTGTAGCGACCAATTCAGGACTTTGATTGTCAAAACACTTCTCATAATTAAATTGTGCTAATTTAAAATACTTGAGAGATGTATCTATTGAATCATCTGTATAGAATAGATCTGCAAGAGAAAAATAAATATCTCCAAATGATTCATAATTTTCAACTATTTCATTTAGTTTTTTAAGTAAAAATGTTTCGGTAAATTCTATCTGATTATTCTCAATTCCTAGCCTCACTAAATTATCACAAATTTGTCTACTCCCTGGTGCTAAATTATAGAAGTTGATTAGTGACTCATCTCGTCTCGGTGTATTGTAATCAAGTTCTAATAATCCAAGATGTGCGCCATAACATTCTGGGAAATATTCTATACTCTCAGTATACGCTTTTCTAGCACTATCGAATTCTTCCAAATCTCGATTAATATCTCCTATAGTAATTAGTAAACCCGCCTTTTCTTCGTCTGATTTGCTTTTTTCGATAAGGCTTCTAATTTTACTTATCCTTGTAGCAGCAACACTGTTTAGGTCTACCTCCATGGGCAATAACCTCTCAATTACATACTCAAGTTTTCTTATGTTTTTGTTCTTTAATTCTTCAGGAGTTAAAAGCACGCAAAAAATACAGAAATCATCAAACTCAACAAAGCCTGTATATTCCTCAAGCTGCGTTTCTTCCCTGAGTATTTTTCTAAGAACTGTTTTCTTTTTATCCTTCCTTTCTATGGATTCTGAATAGTGAAATTTTGCTGTTGTATGAAACTCAAGTGTGCTTTCTTCGTGTAGCTTTATTACATCGTCTAAATCCTTGATGGTTTCATCAAAACTTAGAATATTAACATAAATGAATTCTTTATATTTAACTGCTTCTTCGTATGTTTTTCCTCTTTGATAAATATTAGCAATACAGCCTTGTCTTCTTGTGCCATCAATAATCCATCCGAAAGGAGCAGGAATCATTGCGCCATGCCTCCCACTATATGCAAATCCCCCGAAACCTTGAAATTGTTTTAAGTCGTCAAAATTCAGGATATCGAGTTCTATGTCAGTTGGTCCATAATAAGCTCGGTTTATTGCACCTTTTGAATACCCTTTTGAACTAATCAGAATACCTTGATCAGTTCCAATATCTTCCAGCATACCTAAAAAGGTTTCCACTGCCTTTACGTCAACATTTTTAGAGTAATATTTTCCATCAATTACGAGTTTTATTTTTTTTCCAGCAATTCTTCCTTCAATTAGAACATCAATTTGCCTTTCAACCTTAGAATATCGTCCAATAACTTTTTGGTTAAAATTTATTTTAGCATTTGGATATGCTGCTTTGAAAGTCTCGAATATTTCAGTTTCGTATTTCTTCCAGTCCATTTTTTATAATTGTGTTTAACGGATTCGTGACAATGAAGTATTGATGAAAAGAGCATTTTCTGGGCAAAGTATGTTGTCGCCAGTATGTTTTAGTCTACGTAATATGAGTCATCAAATATTTGCTCAAACGCTTTTCTATGACTTTTTAAGGATTTTCTAAATTCTTCATTGGTTGGTTCCAGTTTGATTAGGGTTTCAAATGTTTTTACACGCAGTTGATATAATTTAAGATAAAGTTTATTGAAAAGATTGGGTAGTCCAATATTGTGATATTCCCAATTTCTTTTCGAAAATGGATTTTTGTAATTAGGGACATTTTGAATTTTTGAAAAGTCAAGTCCAGCTAAGTCTAATAATTTTTTTTAGATCACTAGATATTGTTGTCGAATTATCTGAATGAGCACATGTTGTACAGTAATCAAAAATAAGTTCAATCGCTTCTTCAACTTCTGTATAGAGTTTTACTTCGTCTATGTCGAGGTTTGTTTTCATTTTAAGCTCGTCCAGAAAGAATATTTTGTTTCTCTGCTGATTCCAATAATACCGTGAGTCTAAATCTATTTGTTCAAGCATTTTGTCAGATAAAGCCTTTCCTTTTTCTGTAAACTGTGATTCGTGACGATGTTTCATTTTCTCCATATCAGAATCCTTAAATTTTGAAGTGTCATCTGTCTCTTTGTGATGTCTGTGACACATAAACAACAAATTCTCTATTGCTCTTCGATCTTCATCTGATTGAGAACTATCATATCTTGGACCTCCCTTGTTAGCAGCTGTTATATGGCAAAGTTGGGCTATGTATGTTCCGTCATCATTAAATATGGGATGATGACATCCTGAAAACGCGCATTCATTTCCTGACCGTACATAAAGTAATTTGTAAGTCTCTGCAGAAGGTGCTTTTCTCATTTATTTCTATTGGTGATAGTGGAGACGATATCTGACGATTTATACGATAGCCACTCTGACATGGTTATAGATTGTTAACTACTGACTTTTATTTAATTTTAAGTCAATGAGAACGTATGGAAATTCAGCTCTCTCTGGGCATGTTCCTTTTATATTAGTCCATTGATCTTCTTTTAACAAGTCAACACCATTGATTAATGTATGACTATAGTTGCAAGTGCAATCACAAGATTCATGATATTTTTCTATGTGTATTCTTTTAAATTCTTCTATTCCCGTATTGTTTGGTAGGATGATTTTAATGTTGTCATCCGATATGGGAATTTGACGTTGTGTTCTCCATTCACGTTGCCATACATAATTTGAATAGCGTTCTTGATATGGCAATTCATTATTGTTATCTTTAAAAGCTGTATTCAAAGGTACTAATCGCCAATCTATTCCTATTTTCTTAAACTGTTTCAAGTCTTCACCTGGTGAATAAATTACAGGTAAGCCAGCATATGTTTTATGCAATTTTATCTTATCTATAAGGAAACCGTACGGGCTCCAGTCTTTCCAAAATTTTGAATCGCATTTTGAGTTGGTTTCAAAGTTTATCAGACAGTCAATAGGTGTCTCGGTAAAACAGGATACAGCATTGCCGAATGTAAATTCAGATGCGTGTGGATTTATTTTTTGGGAACTAATAATGTCATAGAATTTGTCTTTTGACTTGCACCAATGAATTAAAAAGGGTGATAAGTCTTTTCGTTCTAAATGGTCTTTTTCTCTCATCTAATTTTGATGAATTCAATTAATTCTTTGGATGATAAACGGATGGGGAATATCCTCTGATTAGAAGATCATCAATGTGACATTATGATCGATTGTTATTGCATGCCATAATATTTGGAAATAATTTGAGCGAGAAGTTCACCAGCAGCTCCAATTCCTATTTGCCAACTCCCGTCTATTGATTTGCCTACCATTTTCTTCATCCATTTAGCAACCTTTTCTCCAGGCTTGTTTTCTGATATTCTTGGTTTTTCACTATCAATTATTTCAATAAGCTCAGTGATGTCATTTTTTTCAACCCCATTCTCATTAAGAACCCTCCTTAAATCGTCAATATTTCTTTCGGTAATTGTTATTTGTGCCTTTACATCGTTTTTGTTTCCCTGAGTGGCAATTATTCCATCACCAGTGTTTATTTGATAGCTCATGTTTTCAACTATTAGTTTGTTTAGTTTTTGTTTGTCTAAAGGTTTGAGATTATTTAGATCTATAGAGTTTGACTCTTCATCAAGGGCGAGCATGAGATCAAGTAATTTTGACCGTATTTCTGACAATGCTTGAATAACAGTGTTGAGGCCAAAGTGCTTTCGCGCATTCAAAACATTAAAGAAAATGTTGCCTTGTTCTTGATATTGATCTGTGATCATTCCACACATTTCGGCTGATAGTGGTTGAGATAGCATTCCTTGTTTTTTATTAGTTGTAAATGATTCAAGGGTTTGGACGCTGTTTTTGAGTTGAACTTGGTTAAAAATTTTGGCTAAGCCAGCGGGTAGGCCTGAAGTCGCGAGAGGTTGATCGGTATAGTGCGCATTACCATTGACATAGCAACCTATAATATTGGCGCTCGTAGTTCTGTAATTAGGAACATCTTCATTGGATTCATACCCATTCAATTCTTTGTTAACCCAGTATAATAACTTGTGGTTCTTTAGCTTGGTTGCAAGAACCTTAGTTTTTAGTATGGGGTTAGTTAAAGTCTTATCAGAATCAATTAATTCTTCAATTATGTCTTGTACTATTTTCATTAACTATTCTTGTAGCTATCGGGTGATTACCTTTTCCTTAAGGACTATAATGTGAGTATATGTTATAGTTCGCTCTTTCTTACGGCCTTTTTAATGACGGAAATATATGCTATTTCTTTACCAGTTGATTTAGTCTCTCCGATTAATAATTCAACATTTCTTTTCTGATAATTTAGAATGGTTTCAAGTCTTTTGCTCCAATTTAATTTTATTAAATCCTCCATGAATTTTACAGTTTCTATAAGGACGAATCCAACTGTTCCGTAATTATATTTTATCTTTTCCAATTTTAATCTATACTCATATTCTTTGAGATAATATTCTATTTTTTGTTCAATCTCCTTTAAAGAGATATTTGATCGGGAAATATCTGATATCCAATTCTCTAGTCTAAGTTTATATAATATATGTTCATGCTTAGATTTGAATTCTATGATTTTTTCCCATGGAGTATTAGAGGCCGGTTTTGGCATTTTATTAATGAGTAGGTCAATAATATCTGTGTTTCTTGTTTTGCGAAGGCCTATGCCTTTGTTTATACCTGACAGAATTGGATAACACAGTGTGTCTTCTTGTAAGTCATTATAGACTGTAGCAATAAATCTTGCATTTCCATTCGACAAATTTCTATGGTGTGTTTTGAGATCGGTATGAATATTGTCACTGCCGAATGATTCTGATAGTTAGAATATTAAGTCTAAATCATGTCTTTTTTTGAATTCAAAATTCTTTGATTGCACCTTCGCAAGGACTTTAGAGTGCTTTGATATTGTTTTTTCCATTTTTTTGTGAATCCTATCAATTTCATTGATCAGTTTTTGACCTTCTTTCTTAAATGATTTCTTTCTAATCTTGTCAACTCTTTTGCGTATCTCTAATTCATTTAATTTGGGATTGCTGTTTTTAAATTCATCAGAAACAGTAATTATTTGTTGAGATTCGAGGTACTCAATATCTGCAATAGTGGTACTGAGGTCTTCAAAATAAGAATCATCCGTTATGTTTAAGTCAATGAACCACTCTAAATCACTTTGAATAATATGCACATCGTCGAAGAAAAGAAAATCCCTTTTCAAATTGTCTATTGTTTTCCTTTGTGGTTGTAATATTCCTTTTTTCACATTTGTTTATTGTGATTAGCATATGAATAAATACCCTCTTAGCAGATAACTGATTTAGAACCAATCACTCTTCTATTGCAACTGATTTATTTTTGTAGAAAGGGTGAATCCATACTACAAGATGGAATTTGTGATAGTTAGAGTTATATGACTAAATATCTAATATATGAAGATCTTGTTAGAAGACTGTTATGATATGGAGAAAAGATTAGGAGATTTTGTGCCACTTGCAGTGTCGATGGTTCTTTTAATGTCTGCTGACGAGAGGTTTTTCATTGTCTGTCGATTGGTAAAAGGATGGGGGAGGGTTGCCTCTTGCAGCGGTGTCTTTGTTTATGCGGAATACACTACCAATAAGGCTGCAGCTTAAGGAACGGCTTGATTACTTTAAAAGACTTTGAATAACTGACGATCAGAACTTAAGAGAAATGAAAGACGATTTTTTCATGAGAAAAACTATCTTTCAGTAATCCATGATGTTACCCAAACTAAAATACTGCTGCATCTTTCTTTGCTTTGGCTGGACGTCGTTGGCTGCTCAGTATCTCATAAAAGGTAAAGTCTTGAATCAACCTGGCTTCGAGGTAGCTCACTTGGACGTATTGGATAATTGGGATGAGTTTAACTCAGTAAGCGATCAGATGGTTTTAAAATCTGCTCCTATCAATGATGATGGGACGTATAGATTCTCTGGGAATGAGCTATCTGAGAAGGATGGCTTTTATAGAGTGAGATTCACTAAAAAGGAAGTAGGCGTTTCCATCCAATGGCGAGTGAGAAACTATGTAAATTTTATCTT
>CALIIW010000247.1 GCA_938018185.1 uncultured Saprospiraceae bacterium | reverse complement strand
CGCCGGTTCTTCACAGTTTTATGTTTCTCTTGAGGACAACTTGATGCGTTTGTTCCAGTCTGATAGATTGGCCAAGATGATGGATAAGATGGGCCATCAAGAAGGAGATGTGCTGACGCACTCAATGGTTTCGAAGAGTATAGAAAGAGCGCAAAAGAAAGTAGAGGAAAACAACTTTGGTATTAGAAAAAGATTGTTGGAATATGATGATGTTATGAACATCCAAAGAGAGGCGATTTATAAGAAAAGAGCAAATGCTTTATCTGGAGAAAGGTTGGCTGTTGATTTGAATAATATGTTTACTGGGCTTACAGAAAGTTTGGTGATCATGCATAGAGACAATGGAGACTTTGAAACATTCAGAAAGGATTGTTTGGCACTATTGGGTTTTGACCCAAAGATTGATCCTGACAATTTTAAATTAGATTCTGAACAAGAAGTGATAGACGCTTTCCAAGCACAAGTTTTTGAGAGGTACGAAAGAAAATCAAATAAAATTTCTGAGGTTTTACTTCCACTAATAAAAGATGTTCATACCAATGAAGGACATAGGTATAAGCGTATTTCAATTCCATATACGGACGGGAGAGAAAAGCCTTTACCAATTTCGGCCAATTTGGAAGAAGCAGTACAGTCGAATGGTAAGAGTATCATGAAAGATATTGAGAAGGCCGTTACTTTGGCGCTGATCGATGATGCATGGAAGGAGCACTTACGTTCGATGGATGAACTTAAAGATTCAGTGCAAGCTGCTTCCTTTGAACAAAAAGATCCGCTTGTTGTCTATAAGGTAGAAGCTTATGATTTGTTTGAGCAGCTGATGTATCAAATTAATGAAAAAGTTTCTTCGTACCTCTTAAGAGGTACCGTACAGTTTAGAGATGGTAGTACCATTGAACAAGCTAAGGAGCAAAAGACGGATTTAAGCAAGACCAGTACAAATAAACGGGATAATGACGTAAGGGCAAGAGCAGCGGCACAAGGAGCAGGAAGAAGGCCTCAAAAGGTAGAAACGTTTAAAAGAGTGGAACAAAAAGTTAAAAGAAATGACCCTTGTCCGTGTGGATCTGGAAAGAAATATAAGGCATGTCATGGAAAGGCTTAGAAAACCATAAGTTTTTAAGGAAAGACAAATACTTGATATTTCTCCTATTGTAATTAGGAAAAATAAAAAGTACCTTGTGACCACACCCGACAGTAGTACTTTTTTTAAGAAAGAGAATAGAACCTTAATGAATGGATTAGCAGGGTTAATCGATCATACCCTTTTGAAATCAAACATAGACAAGCAGCAAATCAATGATTTGTGCGCTGATGCTATCGAAAACGAATTTGCCGCGGTTTGTATTCCTCCCTATTATGTAAATGTTGCAGCCGCTTTACTTCAAGATTCTAAGATAAAAGTGGCAACTGTCATAGGTTTTCCCATGGGATATGCCACCGTTTTTGCCAAAGTAGAGGAAATTAAAAGAGCTATACAAGATGGCGCAGATGAAATTGACGCCGTATTAAACATTTCGGCTGTAAAAGACGGTTCCTGGAACTACGTCACCAATGAAATCCAAAGTTTTACCAGAGCTGCTCATCTAAAAGGTAAAATCCTCAAATTAATTATCGAAGCTGCTGTGCTAACAGATGAACAAATCCAAAAAGTTTGCGAAATCGCTAATGCCGAAAAGGTAGATTACATAAAAACATCTACTGGCTATAATGGCGGAGCAACCGCTGAAATGGTCACACAGATAAAAAAATACCTAGATAGCAGTATCAAAATAAAGGCTTCTGGTGGGATAAGAACCAAGGCCCAAGCTATTTCTTTAATTGATGCTGGCGCTCAAAGAATTGGTACTTCTGCTTCTATAGACATCATTTAATTCCATTTTAATTGTATATTAGATTATGTATTTTATACAAAAGTCTTTTTTATTCCTTACAATAATTTTTTGCAGCCTAACATCGATTCAGGCACAAAATATTGCTATCAATGAAGCTCCTGAAGTGAAGTCTGTTATGGAAAGGTACGCGGCCAACAATAGAATGAATGAATCCATGCCCGGTTGGAGAATTCAACTACAATCCACAACCGATAGGAGAAAAATGGAATCCACTAGACAAGAATTTATGAGCAAGTTTCCTTACATGCTTGTTGATTTTCAACACACTCCTCCTCACTATAAACTAAGAACTGGCGCCTTCCAAACCAAATTGGAAGCCATGAGAATACTCTACCAAATAAAAGAAGAAATCCCTGGCGCTTATACAACCAAGGATATCATATCTCGAAGAGAACTGGTTAATTAAAGTCGAAAATCTTAGTAAATTTCAACCATCAACCATCAACCATCAACCATCAACAAACCTACCTCCCCCTTCTCCTCCCAACAAATCCCATCACACCCAATAATAACAAAGCGCCAACAACCGCTTGAAATAAACTATTTAAAAAATTTACACGAATATTGAATCGTTCTGCAATCCAATTTTCCATTCCCGAAAGATCAATATTAATATTTAGTTTCTCAAAAATAAAAGCCCCAACAATGGCTCCAAGGACGCCCACAACGATATTGCCCAAAAGACCTGACCCGCCGCCTCCAAAAAACAATCTAGCTATAAATCCAGCCGCCGCTCCCAAAAGAATGATAGAAATCCATTGAGACAATTGATCAATTCCTAAATTTTCCATATTAATTATTATTTTAGTTTAATTTCAATTTTAAAATTTTACAAGTATACTATTTAAGTTTTAAGATGCCGCAAAAGGTTTTGAAATTAATTTGTTGAAGCCAAAGCAAAAAACGCAGACATAGCTATTTTATGGTGAGTATTTTTAATGTAGCTTGTGACTTATTATATCAAAAATATGTGGTATTCTTGAACATAATTAAGATTGCATTCAATCTCAACATCAGTTTGATGAACTTAGGGAATAATTAGACACAATGTCAAAAAACTCAAACGAAGAGGCTATAAATTCCATTGGACTATCGAAGATAGTTTTTCCATTGATTATTGGAATTCTAGTAGTTGTATATTTTCTACTTCGTAAATTTAAATGGTCCGAATTCAAATTGATTCCTTGGACTGATTATGTTTATTTCTGGGTTGGACTTTCTTTGTTTTTTTTAATTCTTAGGCACCTTGCCTACGCAAGCAGGTTATGGATATTGTCAGAAAAAGAATTTGGCTGGCTGAAATGTATTCAACTCATTTTTATTTGGGAATTTTCTTCAGCCGTTTCTCCTACAGCTGTTGGTGGTTCAGCAGCAGCTCTATTTGTCTTGTCCCAAGAGAAATTAGCCACAGCTAGAGTAACGGCCATAGTTTTATACACAGCAGTTCTTGACACCATATTTTTTGTAGGCACACTCCCTATACTTCTTCTACTTTTCGGTACCCACATTATTAGACCAGGCTTAATCGGATTAGAAAATTTAGATAAATGGGGCTATTCTTTCTTTTTCGCCTATGTTTTTATGGCCATTTATGGTAGTGTTTTCTTCTACGGCTTATTCATTAAGCCCGAAGGCCTTAAACGATTGGTCCTTTGGATAACAAGTTTTAAGTTTTTTAAAAGATGGAGGGACAAAGCAGTGAAGCTTGGAGACGACTTTGTTATTGCTTCAACTGAAATGGCAGGCAAAGGTCTTGGAATCGGCTTACCCGCTTTTATCGCTACCGCTATTGCTTGGTCTTCTAGATTTATTCTCCTAAATTTTTTAATCATTGCTTTTGAAAGAGACCTTTCCATTGACCTTTGGACACAGGGTGCTTTATATGGTAGACTTGAGGCCATGTTTGTGATTATGGCATTTAGTCCAACACCTGGTTCTGCTGGAGTTGCGGAAATACTATTTAATGGTTTTTTGAGCGATTATATCAGCAATGAGACCTCTTCTTCACTAATAGCGCTGATCTGGCGTTTTTTTACCTATTACTCCTATCTCATTATTGGAGCTTTTATTATCCCAATTTGGATCAGAAAAGTAGTAAAGAACAAGAAAAACAAAGCTTCTCACTAAAATTGCTTTATCTTTAGCCTACCCACTACAGAATAACTCCTTGAGTTGAAAGCAAGAGAAATTGATTTAGAATTAAAAATTAGGCAATGAACAAGGACCTTTATGCCTCTATTTCAGCAGGCAGAGCTAACGGCAAAAAAAAGATGGCCGTTTTGATCGATCCAGACAAAGTAAGGATGTCTAACATCAAAGAGGTTTTAGCACTCGCTAAAGAATCTGAAGTAGATTTCTTTTTTATTGGGGGAAGCCTCATTGTAAATAATATGCTAGACCAATGTCTAGAAACAATCAAAGAGACTTGCGATATTCCGATGATCCTGTTTCCAGGAAACTCTTTTCAATTGAGCTATAAGGCAAATGGTATTTTATTTCTTTCACTAATTTCCGGAAGAAATGCAGAACTCTTAATTGGAAAACATGTGATCACAGCACCCTATTTAAAAATGAGCCCCTTAGAAATACTACCAACGGGATACATGCTTGTTGATGGAGGAGTGCCAACCACGGTTTCTTACGTAAGTAATACACAACCCATTCCGGCTTCAAAAGATGATGTCGCCATGTGCACCGCTCTAGCTGGTCAAATGCTCGGCCTAAAATTAATTTATATGGATGCAGGTTCTGGTGCCAAGAATCCAATTTCAGAATCGATGATATCTGCAGTGAGTCAAACAATAGATATTCCTCTCATTGTTGGAGGTGGTATCCGCACACCAGAAAAAGCATATCAGAATGCGAAAGCAGGAGCTGACATTATAGTTGTTGGGAATGCCATTGAAAAAGATCCAAGCTTGGTAAAAGAAATGGCCGCTGCTATCCATTCCGTAAATGAGACGGTCAAAACTTAGCACAGCTTAAAAGCTGTTTATCAAAGAATAATTTTATGAAAAAAACAATCAACCATTTGGAAGACTTAATGCACGATGCATTGGACTTTATCTCAAATGCTTCTAATAAAAAATTAAGTATAAAACCTGCTCCTGAAAAATGGTCGCAAAAAGAAATATTGGGGCATCTCATTGATTCCGCTTTAAACAATCTTCAACGCTTCACCGAAATCCAATTCTCTGAGAAACCTTACACGATTAGAAGGTACAACCAAGATGCATTGGTCAAAGCCAACGGATACCAATCAGCAGACCTCAACGAACTGTTTGATCTTTGGCTGTGCTTGAACGAAAGAATATCCACGATAATGAAAGCTCAAACAGAAGAAAGCTTTTCTTTTAAAATCATATTACCTGATGGCGAATCATCAGACTTACAATTTTTGATGGAAGATTATGTTGTGCATCTAGAGCATCATTTAAAACAAGTTATGGCCTAACAAATTGATTGAATGTCTAATTTGTTTGACATTCAATCAATTTGCTTTGCTTATAGCAAGCGTGAGACTACTTAGTGGTCTTAAAGTCAATCAAATAACTATCTACACAACGGCCATCTTCATCTCTAAATTCATTACTCACTATAATTTGATACTGCTTATTGGCTGAGAGCGCTACACCGAGTCGCGCTTCCGTGAAGTCTTCATTCCAATCTAAGGAATTGATCTGCAAAACGTGACCCCTACCTTTTGGGCCAAACTTAAAATTTCGAAAACGAGGATTCATCGGTTTTGAAAATTGAATGCTTATATTTTCAATCTTTGGATCGACTGCATCATGCATACAATGCAATTCTTTAATACCTAAAACTTTCGGCTTGTTGTCGGAATATTTTTGCTTTAAAATCTTATAATCTTCTGAAAGATATTTGCTCTTGACTACAAATTTTCTTACTTCCTCATTGTTCGTACAATCTAATTCAATCATCGTCTTAATTGCTTCTGATTTGTCAGCTGCTGCCTGATAGTATTGTTCGCAAATGGCATATCCAACATAATAACCCAAGTCTCTAACTTCAAATTCATTTTCCTTATCATTGTACAACCAGTCATTCCAATTTGGACTGAACATTTCTTTTTGGAAACGTGCTTTTACCTTTTCGTAATTCGCCTTGCCAAAAGAAATAGCAGGACATGCAGAAGGTTTTTCTGAAGCAAGAACAGAAACAAATTCTGCCACACCTTCAAAAATACACATGGACAACAGATCCGTTCCATAGTCGCCTTGCTGCGTATGAACATATTCGTGAACATTTAATAAAACAACATCTTTGATAGGATTGCAATTGAAATGATTATGAAGATTTTCTCTCAATCTTTTAGGCTTTATTTCTTCGGTAATAACAGTACTGTCGGCCATAGCCAGTTCTGTCCCAATCAGTACATGCCCTTTGTGGGCAGTACCTCCTGTTCGTAAGACTCCTATGGTAAAGAAAACTTGAGCTGGTTTCAAATCCGGATATAAATCTTTTAATTGCCTGATGTTGGCTTCGATGTCTTCGGCAAAAGATCCAGTCTTTAAAGTATTGTTTCTTACAGAATCCCAAAACTTTGGATAGTTTTGAATGGCCTCGAGATATGATTCAACGGTATAAGCTTTTTTGTTCATGATCGCTTTAAGACCTTTTGTGCCAGGCTCAATAAATTCTCTTTTTAAAATCTTACAATGCTCTTTGCTATCATCGCTTTTCCTAATTAGATCGTAGGCTGTCCAGAAACGATCAATATCTGAATTGTCTACCACTTGGGCCATGATTGGGCATAGTGTAAAATGCAAGCAAATGAAAAGTGCAATAATTGGTTTAATTTTTTTCATGATTTGATAAATTTAGTTTTAATAAGATGCCTCCAATATCAGTACATTTAATACACGAGAATATTGATTTATATAAAGGAACCATCTTACATGGCCAACAACTATTCTTATGGATTTTTATTAAATAAATTACGTTTACCCTTTAAAATTGGTTGTTGACATAAATAGGAAAATCAATTCATTGCTATGTAGTATCTTGTTAGTATGGAAAGGATTCCAATTAGATTTCATATTATTTTTTGGATGGGATTGATCATCTTAGGGGTAGCAGCACTGTCGCCATATTATATGAATTTGTATAAGGCGACCATGCATAGACTTATTTTTCTTCCTGTTTGGTTTGTGGCGACATATGGAAACCTATATGTTTTGTTGCCCAAATTATGGGATCAAGGAAAAAAAATATTGTATGTTTTTTCGCTTAGCTTATTGATTTTTATTCTTACCGTTTTGCAACGCATTGTGTGCATCGACTATTTTTACCCCAAGTATTTTTGGATGAGAGCAGGTAATGCAGATGAATTAAATCCTTTTTGGCTCGGGCCCTTTATTCAATTTGCAGCGTTTATCTCTCTACCTATTATATTGACAATTGGCTTAAGAGAAGGATGGAGGTGGTACCAAGAAAGCTATAAAGCAAAACAAATTATTGCGGAACAACAAGAAGCAGAACTATCTTATTTAAAAGCTCAGGTTAACCCACATTTTCTTTTCAATACTTTGAATAATTTATACGGCCTTTCTTTAGAATCTTCAAAGAAGGTTCCTACCATGATTTTAAAGTTGTCAGATTTGTTGAGCTATTCTCTTTATGAAGCTAAGGTAGATTCTATACCAGTAAAGAAAGAACTTAATTTGATAAAGGATTTTATTGAATTAGAAAAGATACGGTATGAAGATAGAGTCAAAGTAGAATTAAGGATTAATGATCGTGTTAATCTAGAGGAAAGGTTGGCTCCACTGTTAATGTTACCTCTTGTCGAAAATGCATTTAAACACGGCGTTAAAAATACAGAAGAATTAAAGCCCATAGTCATTGTTGTGGACCAAAAGGAAAAGGTTTTTACCTTTAAAGTAGAAAACGAAATCCAAGATAGCCATGGACAAAAAGATTCAAAAGGAGGTATTGGCCTTTCAAATTTGCGCCGAAGATTGGAGCTACATTATCCAGGCAAATATCAATTGAATGTTAGCGATGTGGAAAATAAATTTATTGTAAACCTACAAATTGATTTACATGAATAAAATCAAATGCTTAGTGGTAGATGATGAAAGTATTGCTCAACGAATAATAGTTGCTTACTTAAAAGACCTTTCCACTTATGAAGTTGTAGCTACGTGCAAAAATGCAATGGAAGCAATGGATGTGCTAAACACAAGAGCAATTGATCTGATGTTTTTAGATTTAGAAATGCCAAAATTAAAAGGCTTGGATTTCCTAAAAACATTGCCGACTCCTCCAGCAGTGATTATCACCACAGCTCATAGAAATTATGCCCTAGAAAGTTATGAGCATGAAATTGTTGACTATCTACTGAAGCCAATTTCATTTGAACGCTTCTTGAAAGCAATCAATAGATTTAAAAAAATAAAAGGTGTAGGAGACAATAAACTTGCCGAACCAAGACTACAATCAACAGAATTTATTTATTTGAAAAGTGACAGAAAAACCATAAAGCTTTCAATGTCGAATATAACTTATATAGAAGGAATGAACAATTATCTTATTGTACATACTCAACACAATAAACATATTGTCTATAAGTCTTTTAGAGAAATACTTAAAGATCTAGATGATAATTTTGTTAGAGTCCATAAGTCTTTTGTAGTAAATAAATCTAGGATAGATTCTTTTAATAAAGAAGAATTAGCAATAGCTGAAATTAAAATACCAATAGGTAAAATATATAAAGAAGTAGTTGATTCTTTTTAATCAAAAATTACTGTCTAAAGGTAATTAAAGAATCTCTTTTGCATGTTGATACCTTTTCTCTTGAGCTGCTTGTTAAACCAGTTTGGAATCCTTTTCTTTTTAGAATCCAATGATCTCCATGAAGCGAATTGTAGCAAATCTCAATACTCATATGCTTCAGAAAAGGATAAATTGTTTTGATCATAGTTGAATCTGTAAAATGAATAAAATCAACACGATCATTGGCAGCAATCACTTGCTCAAACATACTCTCATTGTTGAAAGTGATCCTAGTTCCTTTTTTTAAATCAAGACTCTCAAAAAAGGCTTTCCAAGTTTCAACTGGCTTGTCTTTATAAGACAATTTACAGTAATTTACTATTGCAGGTCCGACCCCTTTGTTTGAGACGATAATCTTAAAATCATTTAATCTATCATTATCAAAAGTTCTACTTAAACCGTAAGAAACATGCGGCCAAGTATTCGCCTTGGTCTGTTCCAATAAAATTTTTGTTTGCTCTGTCATTATACTTGCTTGTCTCATGTATACAAACAAGGCTCCAAAACTTGCAATTAAAACACCAACAGCAACAATTAAATTGGCATCAATTTTTTTTGACAAATTTTTGTTTTTTTATTTTCTATTAAAATTTTTCATCTATCTCTGTAACTCTTGCGATAGGATACACATTTACAGTCGGTTCATAATGTAAAGACAATTTGTAGATGAAGTCGAGCTGCGCTTTTCCGTCTTTTGAAAATGCTTCATCACTGGACTTTTTATCTTCAAATGCTTTTTTTATGTTTTCATTATCGTCAAGAATTTCTACAGCTGAATCTTCGAAAACGTAGTCAGAGTAATATTCCTTTTGCTGTAAAACAGAGTCGAAATAATTCCAAGCAAAAAAGGAATCAGCTGCTTGTGGTTCCAAGGTCTCTATAATGAATCTGACTGCAGGCTGATCTGTCTTTATCAGAAAGTCTCCCTTGTAATAACTTTGTTTGACATCAAATTTTTCTACAGCTACATCATAATGCAAGTAATGTCCTTCGTAAGGTTTTTTTACGGTCTCATAGTCAACAATACGATACTTTTCTACTTCGAAGACTTCATCTTGTTCCAATCTTTTTACTTCTATCCCATTGTTTATCAGTAACTCTACGAGGTTTTTATATGCTTGAGGTATTAAATATGCTTTAGGTTTTTCAACACTAATGGAAGGTTCATAGTATTTAAAAACCTTGATTTCTTTTTCAAATGGTGCTTCGCGATCATAGTACAATCTATCTTTACCAGAAATCAAACTAGGCTTATACTTGGCTTCATACCCCTTAAATAAAAAGCGCTCCGATTTATCCGAAACCAATTTCCAGTTTAAATCAAATAATTTTTTGGATTGCATTTCCTGAGCAGCTTTTTTTCTGCTCTCTTGGATAGCTGTTTTGTTTTCTTTCATGGTCTCTAGCATGACTTCCATAAACGCATAAATGCTGTTGACCCTATCTTTATAAGGTTTAAGCATGTGAGCTTCAGGGATAAAAGAATAAGCTTGATGCAAGGCTGCGTATCCTGATGAATATCTTGGAAGATCTAAGAAACCTGAAATACCTTCGTCGGGTATTGTTCTCGCATAGACATATGGAGTCATTTCCCAATTTTTGCCTTTCATTTTCTGATAAAGAATTGGTTCAAGTTTTTCATTCAAATACTTTTGCATTTCTCCTCCCAATTTATCCGCTTGGGTACAGATCATAGTCATTGTATATTGATAATCTGCCCCATTTGAAGTATGATTGTCAATGAACACATCAGGCATCCACTTCGTGTAAAGTTTTGCAAATGAAACAGCATTTTCAGAGTCGCACTTTATAAAATCTCGATTTAAATCGAGATTTTTGGCGTTCCCTCTAAAGCCATAAGCCTCGGGTCCATTTTGGTTGGCTCTACTATAAGAGCCACGATTCAAACCTCCACCAATATTATAAAATGGAATGATAACCAAAACGATGTCTTCAAAAGATGGGAGTCTTTTTGTCAAGATGTTTCTAACCAAAAGCATGCTTGCATCTACACCGCATGGTTCTCCAGGATGTATGGCATTGTTTACAAAAAGAACAAGCTTGCCGGCAGCCCTAGCTTCCTCGGGATTAAGATGACCACTCATTGAAACGACAACCTCATGCAATGGAAAACCAGAGTCTGTCATTCCAGCTTCATTGACTTGAATTGTTTTAAAATTTGAGGCTATCTTTTTATAAAAAGAAATGGTCTCTGCATACGTAGCTGTCTGATCATTGTTCTTTTCAAAAACTGTTATATAATCTTTGGATTGTGAGGTCATAGTAGAACTGAAAATCAATGAAATAAAAACTAAATAAAGGAATCGCATGATGTTTTTTTAATGAAAACAAGATAAGGTTTTTAAATGGAGTCAATCTCTAGATTCAAAACCCAGATGAAAGCATATTCATAAAACCCAATAAATATCCAAAAAACAAATTAAAAAGCTAATTTTACCACCAAGAGAAACAAAACACATGTTCGAACAAACCACCTATGTCAATAGAAGAAACGCTCTAGTAGAGAAAATGGATTCTGGCATGCTCGTTTTTATGGGCAATGAGAATGTTGGGATGAACTACAGAGACAACACCTATCATTTTAGACAGGATAGCAATTTTCTATATTTTTTTGGAATCAACCAAGAAAATTTAATTGCAATCATAGATCTAGAGGAAAACAAAACTTGTATTTATGGAGATGAGTTGTCGGTAGAATATGTGGTTTGGATGGGGCCTCAAGTGACGATAAAAGAAAAGGCTTCACAAGTAGGCATTTCAGAAACTGCTCCTTACGCTCATGCAGCTAAGGCCATCGCAAATGCTAGATCGAAAGGAAGGAACGTTCACTTCCTTCCACAATATCGTGCAAGCAACATGATAAAGTTGGCAGATTGGCTCGGAGATAGTATTGAAAAAATTAAAGCCACCTATTCTGAAAATTTCATAAAAGCAATTGTAGGACTAAGATCCATAAAGTCTGCAGAAGAAGTTGCTGAAATGGAAAAAGCACTTACGACTACCAAAGAAATGCATTTAGTTGCAATGAAGCATGCTAGAGTGGGTATAAAAGAATCTTTTTTAACTGGTTTGGTAGAATGGCAAGCAACAGCGGGTGGTGGTGGATTAGCTTATCCGATTATTTTAACGGTGAATGGTCAAACTTTACATAACCATTATCATGGTAATACCCTACAAAAAGGCCAATTGGTTTTAGGAGACTTTGGGGCAGATACAGAAATGCATTATGCGGGAGACATAACAAGAACTTTTCCAGTGGATACAAAATTCACCTCCCAGCAAAAGGACATTTACGAGATTGTATTAAAAGCAGAAGTTGATTGTATCAATGGATTGAAGCCAGGAATTCTTTACCGAGACCTTCACATGCAAGCGGCCAGAATAATTTTGGAGGGACTTCAAAACCTTGGTTTGGTAAAAGGAAATATAGATGATGCATTAGTTGAAGGTGCCTATGGATTGTTTTTTCCACATGGACTAGGGCACATGATTGGTCTTGATGTACATGATATGGAGGATTTAGGCGAACAACATGTTGGATACCGACCGGGCTTAGAAAGAAGCAAGCAATTTGGATTGAAATCACTTCGTTTGGCAAAAGAATTAGAAGAAGGTAATGTACTTACTGTAGAGCCAGGTATTTATTTTATTCCAGAATTAATACAAAAGTGGTCAAAAGAAAAAATCTGTAGTGATTTTCTCAACTATGATAAAATACTTGATTACCTTGCGTTTGGAGGTATCAGGATAGAAGATAATTGTTTAATTACCTCTCATGGACAACAAACCCTAGGTCCAGCCATTCCCAAATCAATCGATGAAATCGAAGAAATTAGACAGCTTAGTCTAAGCTAAATATGGGCAAAGAAATATCCTTTAGAATGCAGCAAAATTAGATTGCTAGCGTTATACAAACATAAATCATTGAAAACATTGAATAAAACTGCGAACAATAGTAAGTATAGTTGTAGCGTAATTGAATAAAAGTTAACGAAAAAGCAATATGGTAAAATTTAAATTTGTCTCCATTATAATGTTTGTCTTACTTTCCATAAGCCTATTCGGGCAAAAATGGGAAGGAGGTTTAATGTTAGGTGCTATGGATTATCAAGGAGACCTTAGTAATCCTATTTTTGATTTAAAAAATCCCAATGGATCTGCGGGTTTGGTAATTAGAAATAACTTTAAGCATAACCTATCAATAAGAGCCAATTTATTATTTGGTAAACTAGAAGGTGCAGACACAAATCATGAAGATCCAGATTGGAATAGAAGTAATAGAGACTTCTCTTTTGAAAATAGTATCACAGAGTTATCTTTAAAATTAGAATATTATCCATTTGCGAAAAAATGGGATGAAAGATCTGATGACTATCCTAGCAATCTTACACCTTATGGTTTTATTGGTCTAGGGATTTCAATGGGTAAAGCTGTTTTAAGAAATGAAACAGAAAATAATATTCCTTTTAGAAAGAGGAGGCTAGAAGACATAACTGATGATGAAGAAAATACGACAGGTGCACGTTTTGTTATGCCTATAGGCGGTGGTCTTAAAATTGATCTTGGTAGAAAAGTTAAATTGGGAGGAGAAGTTGGTTTCAGACCTACTTTTGGCGACTACTTAGATGGAGTATCTTCAGCTGGAAACTCTGATCGAAATGATTGGTACTGGTTCGGAGGATTGGTCTTGACTTTTAACTTAGCTGATGAGTCTACTAAGGAGCCATTACCTATGATTACAGACAGAGATCAAGATGGCATACTAGATCAAGATGATGATTGTCCAGACGTTGCTGGTAAAAAGATTTTTGGAGGTTGTCCTGATACTGATAATGATGGTTTTGTAGATAGCAAAGACGCTTGTCCAGAAGTAGCAGGAAAGATCAATGGTTGTCCTGATTCTGATCAAGATGGTATTGCTGATAATGAAGACAACTGTCCAAATGAAAAAGGATCAAAAGCTAATGGTGGCTGTCCAGCCCTTATAGTAGATTCAGATAATGATGGTGTAGAAGATAAGAACGATTCTTGTCCTAATGTAGCTGGCCCAGTTACTTTAAATGGCTGTCCAGATTCTGATGGAGATGGTGTAGCAGATAAAAATGACCTATGCCCTACTGTGATTGGTACTAAAGGAATGAATGGTTGTCCTGATACCGATAGGGATGGTATTGCTGATGCAAAAGATCGATGCCCAACAATTGCTGGCCCCGCTTCAAATGGAGGCTGTCCAGGCATTGCAGAATCAGATAGAGCTACCTTAGACTTAGCAGTTAGAAATATTAGATTTGAAACATCTTCTGCTGTATTGAAATATGAGTCATTTGTACAATTAGATAAGGTGGTTGCAATTATGAATAAATATCCAAACTACTCTGTAAAAATTAATGGTTATACAGATAATGTAGGCAACAGTGATTCTAATCAAAGACTGTCTGAAAGAAGAGCAAAGGCTTGTTATGATTTCTTTATTACAAAAGGAATTAGTTCTTCAAGAATGGTTTATAAAGGATACGGAGAGGTTAATCCTGTTGCAGACAACAACAGCAAAGAAGGTAGAAGATTAAATAGAAGGGTTGAGTTTGAACTTTATTAAACCAACATAAATTATAAATATACGAAAGCCATTCTTGAGGAAATCTTAAGAATGGCTTTTTTTGTTAGATGGTTTTTGCTAACTTTACTAAGAGTAGGAAGCGTTTTGATTATTTTCTTCGTTTGCATTAAGCATAGAAACAATATTAAATGCGAAAACCATGAACCCATTACATTCGGTGACTTTACATCGCCAATTCGTCTTATCAGTGTTTTATCCCTTTAAAAAATTTGTAATACAACAAATATTTAAAGAATTTATTGGGGTTTCACTGCTCATCACAAATTCAACTAAGAATTATATATTAATATAATCAAAAAATGATTATATTATGTCTGCATATATTAGAACTAAAGATTTTATAGCAATTTATCGTTAACCAAATTTCAGCATTTTGAAAAAACGAATACCATTCTTAGCCATCTTAGTAGCTATGCTTTTGGGTTTAAATTTAAACACAATTGAAGCACAAGATATCCACTGGTCTCAATTCAGACTGTCTCCTATGAACTTGAATCCTGCCGCCACAGCTATTTTTAGAGGCGATGTAAGATTTATAGGATCGTATAGAAATCAATGGGCAGTAGATGACATTGTTGATTACTTAACCTTCTCAGGTTCTGTAGATGCAAAATTTGTAAATCCCAAAATGAAGAACAGTATGTTCGGAGGGGGAATCATTTTTAACTATGACCAAGCGGGTGACTTGAGTTTGAACCTTACCCAAATTGGTTTGAATGGTTCTTATACACATCAACTTGCCAAGCAGCATTTCATGACTGCAGGTCTTCAAGTTAATTATACCAATCGTAGATATGATAGCAACCTTAGAGTTGACAACCAATGGAATGGAGATATCTTCGATCAAAGTCTGCCAACTAGAGAACCTATCGATGAAGCTTCAGCTGGCTTTGCAGATTTTTCAGCAGGCCTAAATTACCATTGGCAAAAGCCCTCTAAAAGATCAAAGCTAGATGTGGGAGTAGCAATGTTTCATATAGCTGAACCGATGTACAGCTTTTATGACGATGATATGGTAGTCTACCCTAGAAGGTTAAGCATATACGGTTTAGGGACTTTAGGCTTGGGCAAGAAAGTAGATATACTTCCAATGGCTATGTACCAAAATCAAGGACCACATACACAACTCTTGTTAGGAATCGCAGGAAGATTGCATCTCAATCAAAAAGTTACTAAAAGAACAGCTATTCAATTAGGAGTCAACTATAGACACCATGAAGAACAAGGTGATGCATGGATACCAAATATTGAATTCCACCAGCAATCATGGTTGCTTGGGGTAAGCTATGATATCAATATTTCAGATTTTGAAATTCATAGTCGGAATCGAGGTGGACTTGAGCTTCATTTAAACTACATAATCACTAAGGTGAAAATGGACGAGCTTAAGATCTGTCCTATATTCTAGCAGTATCATTTTATAATCTAGACTTACATATTATGAATAAACTATTCTCAATTATAATTTTTGTTGCTTTTTGTGTGAATGTAGGGTCAGCCCAAACTATAAAGCAATTTAAAAAGAAAGCCCAAGAAGCTTTTTCTAACCAAAATTATTACGCTGCACTCACGCACTATTCTACAATAGTAGATGTGGATTCTTCAAGCATGGATATCATGTACAATTATGCGGAAGCTGCAAGAAACTACAATGCCTATACGATGGCAGAAAATTCATATCAGCAAGTAGCGAGCTCAGAAAAAAGTGCAGAATTCCCATTGACCAATTATTGGTTGGCTGGAGTCAAAAAAAATCTGGGAAAGTATTCTGAAGCGAAAGAGTTATACACAAAATATCTTAGCAACAATCAAGATCAATCTTCTGACTTTGCAAAGAAAGCTCAAAAAGAAATTGAATATCTTTCGTGGGCTGAAGAAGTTGTATCTCAACCTGTTGAAGGTGTCGAAGTAGAACATCTTGGCTCAGAAGTAAATACTGCTTTTTCAGAAATGAGTCCTATAAATAAAGAAGGAGAATTATTTTACTCTTCTTTTAGATTTGAAAATGAAGAAGATGAAGCTTATCCTTTTAGACCAATCTCAAAAGTATTATCTGCAAAAGAAAATGCTTCCGGTTTGGAAATGGAAGGAGATATCAATAGCAATACAAGACATGCAGCTCATTTAACATATAATAGCACTGGCCAAAGAATGTACTTTACCATTTGTGATTATGTGAATAAAGAGAGCACAGAAATCTATTGTGAGATTTATTATAAAGAGAAAAATTCAGATGATTCTTGGAGCAATACAATAAAACTAAATGAAAATGTAAATGCAGTTGGTTTTACAAGTACTCAACCTAATGTTGGTTTAGATGACAATGGAAATGAAGTATTGTATTTTGTTTCTAATAGAACTGGTGGCAAAGGAGGTTCAGACATTTGGTATAGCAAGATTGAAGATGATGGCTCTTTAGCTGCTGCTCAACCATTGGCTGAGATAAATTCAGAAGGCGAAGATATTTCTCCTTTTTATCATAATGATACTAAAACACTATACTTCAGCTCTGATGGAAGAAAAGGATTAGGAGGATTAGATATTTACAAGTCAGAAAAAGAGAATATGTCTTGGGGAGAAATCCAACATATTGGATATCCAATCAATAGTAGTTTTAATGATCTAGATTATTCCTTAAATGCAGATGAGACAGAAGCTTACTTTGCTTCAAATAGAATTGGATCAATGTATCTTGAAGAATCAAAAGAAGCTTGCTGTAATGATATCTATAAAGTAACTGCAGAAGAACTACTTTTTGATATGAAAGCTTTGACATTTAACAAAATCACGGAAGAGCCTTTATCTGGTGTTAACATAGAACTCTTGTTAGTGAAAGAAGTTATTTTAAAAGACAGCAATGTTGATGGCAATGAGTATGATTTCAAAGTAAAAAGAAAAAAACAATATTTAATCAAAGCTACAAAACCTGGTTTTGCACCTGATGAAATATTAGTGTCAACGGATAATATTGAGACAGAAGAGGTTATTGGTAAACTCTTCCTTGAACCATACAAAATGGATCTCTTAGCTAAGACTTTTGATTCAGAAACCAAGTCTGCTCTTACTGGGGTAACAATGAAACTTATTGAATGTAACAGCCTTGATGGGGAAACGAAAGTTAATGATTCAGCAAATGACTTCAACTACCCTGTAGATCCGGAGAAGTGTTACAAGCTTCTCGTTTCTAAGCCGGGATATGTTCCCAAAACGGTTACAATAAAAACAGATCCATTGACTGGAAACATCACAATGGAAGAAGATATTTATTTAGATAAGGTTCCTCCAGTTACTAGATTGACGCTGGAAGGTTACTTGCCAATGCCTTTGTATTTTGATAATGATGAGCCAGATAAGAGATCTACAAAAAGGAATACAACTTTGACTTATCCAGAAACTCATACTAGCTATATGGCAAGAAAACAAGTTTTCAAGGATAAGTATTCAGAGGGATTAACAACGGAATTAAAATCTCAAGCTGAATTTGAAATAGATCAGTTTTTTACTAGTAAAGTAGAACCAGCAGGAACGGGCTTAACAAGTTTTACAGACCACTTACTTAGATATCTCCAGCAAGGAAACATTGCAGAGATAATCATCAAAGGTTATACCAGTCCAAGGGCAAAAACAGAATATAATGCCATCTTGGCTCAAAGAAGAATTTCTTCTATAAGAAATCACTTTGCTGCTTACCAAGGAGGTATTTTTCAAACATATATTGCTAAAGGTTTCCTAAAAGTATCAGAGGCTCCGCTAGGAGAAACAGCGGCAAGACCAGGAGTAAGTGATGATATTTTTGATGAAAGAAATTCTATTTATTCCGTACCAGCTTCTATAGAAAGAAGGGTTGAAATAATAGAATTAAAGTAAACAAGGAAACCATATTATCAAAACACGAACAATTAAAATTATGATTCGCATAAAAATTTCCCAGATGCTAAAAAAATCATTTCATAAGATAGGTTTCGGCGTTGTTTTTATAATGGCAATGATGTTGTCAAACAACTTGAAAGCAACTCACATAGTAGGAGGAGAACTAACTTATACTTGTTTGGATGAAGCAACAAATCTTTACGAAGTAAAACTTACTGTATATAGAGATTGCTTTAATGGAGCATCTGATGCACCATTCGATGATCCAGCAACCATTGGTATTTTTAATGGAACTTCTGGATTCTTATATGAAAAGCTAAGTCTTCCTTTAACAGCAGTAAATGATACTATTCAACCTGTTATTGCAGATACCTGCTTGTTTATACCACCTTCTGTATGTGTTCATACTACCTTTTATACGGGCACCGTTAACCTTCCAGATAATGGCGTAGGTTATACTTTGGCTTACCAAAGATGTTGTAGAAACGTAACAATTTTAAATATTGTTAATCCATTAGAAACAGGAGCAACTTTCACATCATTTGTTTCGCCGCTTGCTTTGAGCGAATGCAATACTCAAGCTACCTTTGATGATTGGCCGCCTATATTTATTTGTGTCAATGAACCTATTGACTATAGTTCTTCCGCTTCAGATGCAGATGGAGATTCATTAGTGTATAAATTGTGTACGCCTTTTGTAGGTGGATCTTTAACAATTCCTCAGCCTTCTACCCCGTCTGGGCCTCCTTATACTGGAGTTACTTGGAATTCTCCTGTTTATGGAGTCTCTAATATGCTTGGCGGACAGAATCCTATGACAATAGATCCGAATACAGGTTTTATTACTGGAATACCCCCTTCAATCGGTCAGTTTGTTGTTGGTGTTTGTGTGGAAGAATATAGAAATGGAGTATTAATTGCAGAAACAAAAAGAGACTTTCAATATAATGTAGGTCAATGTGGAATTGTAGAATCAATTATTGGGAATGAAAATGTTTTATGCGATAATCTAACAATCACATTTGATAACCAAAGTACAAATGCAACAGAATTTATCTGGGACTTTGGAGATCCTAATAACCCAGGCACAACCAATGAATTTGAACCAACATTTACTTTTTCAGATGTTGGGACATATACAATAACTTTGATTTCTGAACCAAACAGTGAGTGTACAGATACTTTAGAATTTGAACTAGTAGTAAAAGAGTCTACATTAACTGTAGATTTTAATGCTCATGCATATTCTTGCGAAAATGGAGATCTTTTAGTAGAACTGGAAGATTTTTCATTTGATACAGAAAATGATATCAACTCATGGTTTTGGGAAGTAAGTGATGGCCAAACTTCTACGGATGAATTTCCATATTTCTTAGTCGATGGAGCGCTTTCTCCTTTTACTATAAGTTTGACTACAACTGCAACAGATGGTTGTGCAAAAACCATTACAAAGACAGTTCCATTTACACCAGATCCAATTGGAACACTGGGTGATCCAATAACTATCTGTTTAGGTGGGTCTGCAGAATTATTTCCTGACCACATTACTGGTAGTCCACTAATTTATACTTGGTCACCAACTACGGGTTTAAGTAACCCGAATATTTCAAATCCTATAGGAAATCCTAGTGTAACTACCACTTATACAATTTCAATTACGGATCCAAATAACTTATGTACTGCCACAGTACAAAAGCAAGTAATTGTTAGTGACTACACTGACTTAGAAATTACAGCAGTTATCACAGATGCAGATGGAAACGAAACAACTGTTTCGGGGCAAGATGAAGTAATAACTTGTGAGGAATCTACCATAACCTTATCAACAACAACAACTAATACAACAGGTACATCTTCAGTAACTTGGTATGATGCTAATGGAAATGTACTCAGTTCATCAACAGAACTTACCATCAATCCTGATGGATCAACTACTTACAGAGTTGTTGTCATGGATGATAATGGTTGTACAGGAGAAGCAGAAGTTACAGTTAACCCTGCCACCGTAAATATTAATATAGAAGAACTTGTTAATACAGGCGGTGGATCAGGCATCACCGACATTGATGGCGATGGGACACTTGATTTGTGTTTAAATGAAACATCATTCTTGACTTTGAATAATTTGGATCCTATGGACAATCTAACTTATTCTTGGACCGCAGCACCAGGTATAATTACTGCTGGAGCTGATACAGCCTCTCCAACTATTTTTGGTGTGTCAGAAGGCGTTTTCACCTTAACAGTAACTGCTACGAATCAGTTTAACTGTAGTGCTTCTGTAGAAGTTGATGTTCAAGTTCATAATGTTTCTGAACTAAATATTCAAGCAATTATAACAGACCTTACTGATAATAGTACCACAACTATTAGTGATCAAGATGAAATCGTAAACTGTACGATGAATTCGAGCATAATGCTTACAGAAACCTCTACCAATACATCAGGTACCACAACGATTGTTTGGACGGATGCCAATGGCCAAGTATTAGGTTCAGGCAATCCACTGAATGTTCCTCCAACAGGCACATTCACTTATACTGTGACTGTTACCGACCAATTCGGTTGTTCAGCAACAAAGGATATTACAGTTGTTGGAAACCCTGTGGATGTAACTGTACTTGAGGTAGAAACAATTGGAGGTGGATCAGGCTTAACAGATATTGATGGAGATGGTGATTTCGATCTTTGTTTAGGAGAGACTACTTCTTTGACTGTTCAAAATAATAATCCTTCAGATATTCTTACTTATAACTGGACTGGTGATGATCAAATAATAGTAGCTGGAGGGGATTCAAATAATCCAAGCATTATGCCTTCTACGGCTGGTATATATACCCTGATATTAATTACAGAAAACCAATATGCTTGTTCCTCAGAAACTCAGATTATAATTGATGTTCATGAACTTCCTGCCATTGATATAAGTGCTGATGTTATTAATGAGCAAACAGGAATGACTGAAACGATAAGCGGCGAAGATGTAATTACTAATTGTGCAGGAACCGATATCGTTCTTAATACCGAAACAACCACAGTTATTAGTAGCGATATAACAATAACTTGGTTAAGCAATGGAACACCAATTGGATCAGGAAATAACATAACTGTCAATGCAGATGGTTCTACCACTTATACCCTACTATTGACAGATGCTTTTGGCTGTGAAAATTCAACGGACATAACTGTTCAAGGAAACCCTGTGGATGTAGTTATTGTAGAAACAAGCACTGACAACGATGGAGACGGCCACCCCGATCTTGATGTCAATGGAGATGGTTCTTTAGACCTCTGTGCCGGTCAGAATTATGACTTTACAATCAATAACCAAAACCCAAATGATATACTTACTTATGAATGGACTGGTGATGCTATAATTGTTGCAGGAAGTGATTCAGCTACACCTACAATAAATGCTGCTCCTGGTGATTATACAATAACTGTTATTGTAACGAATCAATATGGTTGTACCTATACGCAAGATGTGGCTATAACTGCTGCAGATACAAACCCGGATCTTTCAGTTACAACATCACAAGATTGTGGCGGCTTTACTTTAGCATTCACTTCTAACAATGCGAGTTCTGACTACTATGTTTGGGACTTTGGTGATGGAAGTACTCCTTTAACGGGTGTCCAATCACCTTCTCATACTTATCCTTCTGAAGGAATATATACTTTGACAATCACACCTTTGGCAGGTTTGCCATGTGTATTGCCTAGTTTCTCGCAAAACATAGAAGTAGCAGAATCTTTGATAAATATTGCTTTTGATTATGAGTATGTTGATTGTTCTGCGACGGCTACAAGTATTCAGTTTACAGATATGACAGTTCCTCAGGTTGGAACAATAACAGGCTGGGAATGGCAATTTAGTGATGGACAATCTTCTGATCAACAGAACCCAATAATCACAATAACCCAAGATATTAATCTAACTGCAACATTGATTGTTACAAATTCTGCAGACTGCGATGGTTCAGCAGTTCAAAATATTCAAGTAAACTTATTTGAAGATCCAGGAATTCTAG
>CALIIW010000246.1 GCA_938018185.1 uncultured Saprospiraceae bacterium | reverse complement strand
AGAGATTATTACAGCATCTATTTCACTATCCATCTCGGCTAGCATCTTACGGTAATCTTTGTACTGCTTTGCTTCAGGAAACATTCCAAAAGTCTTAGCTGCCTGCTTATAGTCTACATCACATAATGCTACGATCTGCTCAGTTACTTTTCCTTCACCTTTAATTAGACCTGCAGCATTGAAAGTATCACTTCTACCTTTTCCTCCAGCACCAATTGTGGCTATTCTAATTTGATCACTTGGAGAAACAAAACCTACACCGCCAAGAACATGACGAGGTACGATCATCGCACCTGCAGAAGCTATAGCACTGTATTTTATAAATTTTCTTCGGTTTGTATTTTTCTTCATTTGTTTATATCTCTATATGTTCTAAAGATAGAAAAATGAAGTGATTAAAGAAATCAAAGCATAAAGAGGAGAGAAGAGATAATTGGCTCGCGAAGGTTTGGAGGACTCAAAACTAGATGGTTAGGCTAAGATACAATGAAAGAAATAGTCTGAAGAGCTTGCGCATTGAAACTTTGGCCATCTTCCAAAGAAAAAGGATCTTTTTTTAAGGTAACCTGTAGGGCTTCCACAAATAGTTTTAGTAAAGCATTTGTGGTAACCTTCCAGGCTACTTTATACTTTTGTCATTGTTTCTTGGGGCGATGACCCAAGCTCAAGTGTAAATGCCCTACAGGCAATTTTTACACATTCCGTTTTATATTACAATTCACAATAGATAATATACTCTTTTAGGTAGATCTACTTTTATTATTTTATTCAAAAGCTTTGTTGATTACCAACGTGCATAGTCAAAATAATGAACGGAACGTTAGTGTAAACAATAAACACAACTGAAGAAATAGCCTGAAGGGATTGCACATTAAAGCTTGGGACATCGTCCCAATAAAAAGGTATTTACTTTAACATAGCCTGTAAGGCTTCCACAAATTTGTTTTCGACATTTCAAATCATTCTTTTAATAAAATTTTTGTGGTAACCTTACAGGCTACTTTATACTTTTATCCTTGTTCCTTGGGGGGATGCCCCAAGCTCCAGTGTAAATGCCCTACAGGCAATTTTCATTCTTTCCGCTTTACTTTGAAATTCACAATAGATAATATATGCCTTATGGTAGAACTGATTTTTGTTATAATGTTATTCACGAACTTTCTAGATCACAAACATAAATAATCAAAAATGATGAGCAGAACGTTATGCCAATGCGGTTGAAGAATCTAACTTATTATTATGATATAATCCCGTTACTTATTGAATTGAACTAATGAAATTAGTGACATATTAAACAGTAAACGATATTACTTCAAAGAAAGGATACAACTGAAGAAATAGCCTGAAAGGCTTGCACATTAAAGCTTGGGGCACCGCCCCAAGAAAAGGATATTTGTTTTAAGGTAGCCTGTAAGGCTTCCACAAATTTGTTTTCAACATTATAAATTATTATTCCAATAAATCTTTGTGGAAATCTTACAGACTTCTCCACGCTGGGGTTGATTACTTGATAATCCGAAGTTTTAATCTATGTATTCTTCTGGCAATAAAAAGAGCCACAAAATTAAAAATTTTGTGGCTCTATAAATCATGCGATTGGTCTAACGATCAATCACTTATTTTACCAATCACTATTGTATTCCAAGTAACTCTACTTTAAACACCAATGTAGCGTATGGTGGTATATCATTACCGGCACCTTGAGCACCATATCCTAAATTGAAAGGGATATAAAATTCGAAAGTATCTCCAACGTTCATAAGTTGAATACCTTCAGTCCATCCTGGGATCACGCGATTCAACGGAAACGAAGCGGGTTCACCTCTTTTGTATGAAGAATCAAAAACTTGACCATTGATCAACGACCCTTCATAGTGAGTGCTTACAGTGTCTGTAGCTTCAGGCTTCTTATCTTCGTAGCCATTTGAAAGTACTTTGTATTGTAGTCCACTTGGAAGAGATTGCACACCTTCTTTCTTAGCGTTTTCTACCAGCCAAGCAGTTCCTAATGCCGACATCTTATGAGCTCTGTATTCTCCTATGATTTGAGCTGCTTCTTCAGCTGCTATTTTCTCATCACCTGCATACATATCAGTCATACCAGCAAGTAGTGATTCTGAATCAAGAGTCTCTTCTCCTTGCCCTTTAAAATCAGCACCTATGAGTACACCCATAGCATACCACATCTTTTGTTTTTCTGTCATTGTCATCTATAAAAATTATTAAAATACTGAATACTTAAATACAAATTAATTGAACCAGTACTCATGTCAAATTATATAAAAAGAAAAGTCAGCTGAACTTAATCAACTGACTCTTATATTTTGTGTTAAACGGTATGCTAGTATCTGTTACCACCACCACCTCCGTAGCCGCTATTGTCTCTTTTTGGTCTTTCTTCCGATTGCTTCACAACTATATTCTGGCCATCAAGATCGCTTTCGTTTAATGCTGAGATAGCTGCATTTCCAGCATCATCGTCAGACATTTCTACGAATCCGTATCCTTTCGATCTACCTGTTTCGCGATCCATAATAATTTTAGCTGAAGTTACTTCTCCGAATTGTTCGAATGCTGATTGTAATTCTTCCTTTGTGGTTCTGTAATTGAGTTTTGCAACGAAAATGTTCATAATAAAATAATAATTAAAGTGATAAATAAATTG
>CALIIW010000245.1 GCA_938018185.1 uncultured Saprospiraceae bacterium | reverse complement strand
GACCATTTTAAACAATGCTAATAATTGTGAAATTAGTACCTCTGTGAGTATATCAGAAGATGTGACTATTCCTGAGGCAGATGCAGGGCTAACAGAACAGCTAGATTGTAATAATTTGGAACTCTTTCTTGATGGATCTTTATCAAGTAGTGGAGCCGAATTTATTTATCAATGGACGACCAATGACGGGAATATTGTTGCTGGTGCAGATGGTTTGTTTCCTGAAGTTAATGAGCCAGGTACTTACAATTTGCTTATAAGTAATTCTGAAAATGAATGTACAAATTCTGCTACAGTAGTCATTACCGAAGATGTTGAAGCACCAATTTTGGATATCATGATGCCTATGGATTTGAATTGTGAAGTTGAAGCATTGAATCTTGAAGCTTCTATTGATAATCCAAACTCAAACCTTGAATATTTATGGACCACTGTATCTGGTAACATAATTTCTGGAGAAGCAACCTTGAACCCAAACATTAATCTTGCTGGGGAATATCTTTTGACAGTTCTGAATACTGCAAATGGATGTTCCACCTCACAAGCTGTTGTTGTAAATTCAAACGCAGAAGTGCCTAGTATTGATATTTCACAGCCAGATCAAATCACATGCGATGAATTGACTATTCTACTTGTTGGTAATACGACAAGTACCAACTTGGATTATCTATGGACAACAGAGGATGGTCTCATCAACGGAGATCCAACACAAGAAAGCTTAACGATTGATAGTCCAGGTACCTATACGCTAATGGTTACAGATCCTTCCAATCAATGCTCAAATGAAGTTTCAGTTTCTGTTGAATCAAATGTTGAATTACCAGAAATAATTGCAGATGTATTGAATGTTATCACTTGTACGCAAGCTGACGCAACAATTGATCTTGCGGGCTCTGCTATTGGTGCAAATCAAACGGATAATGTTTTAACTTATGATGGACCAGGGACTTTAGTTTATAATGAAACTAGTCAAACATACACAACAAGTAATCCAGGTATTTATGAGATCACCATTACAAATACGACAAATGGATGTTCTAGAACTACAGAAGTTCTAGTTGAAGAAAATATTGACTTTCCATTACTTTCAATTCCTGATCCTGCTATTTTAACCTGTGACATTTTGACCACGAATCTTAATGCAAATGCTGCAGGAGCATTCAGTTTAGAATATTTCTGGACTACTAATGATGGACTTATTGAGGAAATTAACGATGGGATAATTACCGTATCTGAACCAGGTACTTATTCTGTTCTTGTAATAAATACTGAAAACGGATGTGAAGAAAACCTAATGATGGAAGTTAATTCTAATAGAGAAATTCCGGAAGTTGAAGCTGGAAACGGATTTGAAATTAATTGTAATTTTGAATCAGGTCTATTAGAAGGAGAGATACTTTCAAATGGAGATTTTTCTTCAGATTGGTATAACTCAATAGAGGATTTTAACAATGGAGGAAATGCTATTTCAAATGTTGTTTCAGAAGCTGGGACTTATTATTTTGGAGTTACAAATAATGACAATGGTTGTAAAGGCTTTGATTTTGTTGCAATAACTAAAAATGAAAATATTCCTTCGGAAATTCTTTCTGATATTACTCCTCCATTGTGCTTTGGAGACCAAGGCGGAATTAATGTTAGCACAGTAGCAGGAGGAGATGGACCTTATTTATTTTCGTTAAATGGAACAGATTTTAATTCAGAACAAGTTTTTGAAAACCTGAATGCTGGAGAAAGCTATATAATTACGATTCAAGATATAAATGGTTGTGAGATAGATACATTGATAAATATTCCTACTGTAGATCCTGTTCAAGTAAATGTAATACCAGAAATAAATCTCTCAATAGGAGAGGATTATCAAATTATGGTAAATACCAATATTCCAACAAATGAGATTGCAGAAATTCTTTGGTCACCAGCAGCCTTTTTGTCGTGTACAGATTGTTTAAATCCAATTGCAAACCCAAATTCAGATATTTCATATACTATTATTATAAAAAATGATAATGGGTGCAGCGAATTGGCAGAAATTTCCTTTAAAGTAGATAAGGACATCAATGTTTATGTTCCTACGGCATTTTCTCCTTTTAATGAAGATGGAGTAAATGATATTTTCACTATCTATAGTGGAGAGAATAAGATTAAAAACATCAATTCTTTCAACATCTATGATCGTTGGGGAAATAAAGTACTCGAACAGTTCAATTTTATGCCTAATCAGGCAGAATTTGGCTGGGATGGTACTTATAGAGCTAAGAAAATGCAAACTGGAGTATATGTTTGGTGGGCAGAGATAGAATTGATCGATGGTGAAACTATTTTGCTTGAAGGTGATGTTACCCTTGTAGATTAAGCTAATAAAGCTTAATTTGATAGAATAACAATGTATCCAAAAATCTGCCTAATTTAAATTAATTAATATTGCTTAATTAGCAATGTATAATCTAATGATTATTAGTTTATTCCAATCCGTACCCAATCACTTAAGTGATTCCCAGTAACTTAAACACAAACTTTATAGGTTATCCTATAAAAACTTTACAGGTTTAAATAAAATAAAAAGGTTTTCTAGAATTAAAGATTTTTAATTCTTAGATACCTTCTATTGATAGAATATTGCAGACATTTATGTCTATAAAAAGAAACAATATTTTAGTTATATTTGAAGATTCGATATTTTCGCAAATTAAAGGTCTATTTTGACCTAATTATATACAGACTGACACTATTAAAAACAAGTTACTATGATAAGAATGCTACTCCTCCCTGCATTTATTTTCTTGATGGGTACCAGTGTTTATGGGCAAAAAGCCAATGTAGAACTGAAGTTCCCTGAAAGATTCTATTTAGAAGCTCTATTTCCTATTGATCAAACAGAATCCATTGTGGAAGTTTGTAATGTTCAACCAGGCGCTACTTATGCCGTTTATCTTTATGATGAGCGAGACAAGAGTAAGCGTACATGCGAGTACATGTATGGACAGAATGTTATGGGAAATGACGAGTTTATAAAGATAAAAGCAAGATCGACCTGTCTTAAATTTAATGTCGAAAGATTCGATTGTAAATTCGAGAGTGAAGTTTTGGTTAATGCCATCATGCATTGCCTGGATTGTAATGCAAAGGATAATAATGTCACTTTAAGAGATCCTGATGATGACTTTTCATGCGATTTGAAATTAAGAGAAAATAATGATTATGAATATCTAGTAAAAGATATCCTTTTAGCAAAAACCTGTTTTGAGGTTGTTGATGAAAGTATAAAAGCACGTGGTGTAGTTGGTGAATTTTGGCAAGGCGATTTTTCCTTAGGTATGGATGATGGTATCGCTATGGCAAATGCCCCATTGGGCTCCTATCAATCAGTTGGTGGTGGCAATGGTCAAACAAGTACAGGAACCTCTATGGGTACCTCCGGTGATATTGACCTTCAACAATTACTTACTTATCCAACTTATGATGCAGCTGTGCTTGAATTTGATTTTTATCCTTCCGATGAATTTGTTGAATTTCAATATGTATTTGCATCTGAGGAATATTGTGAGTGGGTTTCTTCTCAATATAATGATGGGTTTGCTTTGTTATTGAGTGGACCAGGTATTTCTGGTTTCGATTACGGCCAACCTTCGTTAAATAACAATGCTGTAAACTTAGCAGTACTTCCTGGGACTAATGGTCAATTAGATTTTACTACGAATGTTGCCATTAAAACTATAAATTGGAACCACTATTTGTATGGACACATTGGACAAGTTGGTAATTTTTACGTAAGTAATAATTTCCTTTTTGATGACCCTAGAACGCTTACAGGTGGACATAATGCAATTGGTACTTGTGCTCCTTCAGAAATGAGACAAGAACCTTTACCTTCTGTTCCTCCAGCAGCACCAACAGAATGTGCTTTTGATGCGTGGACAACTGTATTAACAGCAAGGTTTGATGATTTGATACCTTGCGAAAAGTACCACATCAAATTTGTAATGGCGGATGGCTCTGATAGAATTTGGGGGTCTGGTATATTCTTGAGAGGATCTTCTTTCTCTGCCGGGGGAGCTGGTGCGGAGTATGATATTACTTTTGCGAATGGAGAAAAATTTGTTTATGAAAATTGTGGAGATCAAATAGCAACACTTATACTCACAAGATTAGACAATGAAAGTACTCAAGATTTATTTGTTGAATACGGTTTTGAAATCGGAGGAACAGCAAATAAGAATTATGATTATATAACTGATTTAGAAAATACAATTATTATACCTCCATTACCACCTCCTGGTGAAATTTATAGATTTATTGAGGTAATTCCTGATGACATAATAGAAGGTGTAGAAACAGTGGAGATCACCATTGATGATCCTTGTAATTGTGATCCTCAAATTATTGAACTAGAAATAATTGACATACCACCATTAACTTCGTTACCATTGAATAATGACACTTCATGCTTCGCTACGCCACAAGGTTTAAGCGCCAATGTAGAAGGCGGATTTCCAGTTGTTGATCGCGGTACGCCTGTTTCTGGCTACGACTACCAATGGTCTGATGAAAATGGTGTTGTGGGCAATGATAGAAATTATCAATTCACTCCTCCAAATATGCCCGGTACATATACTTACTATTTAGAAGTCTCTGATGAATGTGGGCAAACTGTTTTTGATACAGCATCTATAACAATAACTGGTTTTCCTCAGGCAGAATTAATTGGAACAGAATATATTTGTGATCAAAGTCCTTCAGCAAATCTTACTGTATTATTAGAAGGTGCTGGACCTTGGGAATTGGTATATGCGATTGATGGAGTGGAACAACCTTCCATTATAACTGATGATCCTTTATTTACTTTACCAGCTACAGAAATTGGAGAGTACACTTTGATATCTGTATTCTCAGGTGGATGTTCTGGACCAGTAGATGGAATAGCAATTGTTAGTCCTTCTATATTGTCACTTGATGTGCCAGCTGGTATTACTTCTTGCTCTGATTCTTCAGATGGAGAATTAACCGGTCTTGCTTCTGGAGGTGTTGGTCCACTTACCTACTTATGGGATAATGGAGAAACAACAGAAACAATTGATGGCCTTGCTAATGGAACATACACTTTAGTTGTCACTGATTCACTTGGTTGTGAATCGACATTTGAAGCAACAATTTCTTCTCCTGATGAAGTTACTATTAGTGCAGCATTGATAAATGGAACTACTTGTGCTAACCCAGAATCTGGTTCTGCAGAAGCAACTGGTGCTGGTGGTTCTGGTGTCTATACTTATGAATGGTTAAGCAGTGGAGGTGCTGTCGTAAGTACTGACCAAACTCCAGCTGATCTTTTAGCAGGAGATTATACGGTAGTGGCAACTGATGAATTTGGATGTACTTCTGAGGCAACTGTAGAGGTTACTTCAGATGTGAATACACCAACTGCAGATGTTGATCTTCCAGGTCAATTGACCTGTGATGTAGCAGCTTTAACAATTGATGGTTCAAATTCAAGTTCTGGTGGAAACTTCACTTACGAATGGACAACTACTGATGGAAATATTACTTCAGGTTCTGATGGAACTACTATAGATGTTGACATGCCAGGAACTTACGTTCTTGTTGTTACAAATGATGACAATGGTTGTACAAATACTGTTGATGTTCAAGTAGTAGAAAATATCTCTGATCCTATCGCCAATGCTGGTGATATTCAAGAATTAAATTGTACGGTTCAAATGGCTCAATTAGGTGGCACAGACAATAGTTCTGGACCTGAATTTACTTATGTATGGACTACGCTTGATGGAAACATTGTTGGTGGATCTGATACAGTAAATCCTGAAGTTGATGCTGCTGGGACTTATATTTTAGTGGTTACAAATACTGAAAACGGCTGTACGGCAGAATCATCAGTGGTGATTTCTGAAAATACATCTGATCCTGAAATACTTGGAGCTGATCCTGCTGACCTTACTTGTGAGCAACAACAGCAGACAATTGATGCTTCTGGATCAAGTACAGGGCCAGAATTTACTTACACTTGGACAACAGCTGGTGGCAATATTGTAGATGGAGACAATGGCCTTACACCAACGGTAGATAATCCTGGTACTTATACACTAGTTATCACTAATACTACAAATAATTGTAGCACGGAAGCAAGCTTTGAAGTTGGCCAAGTTGCTGACATTCCTGCAGTTGATATTGCTCAACCTATGGTTATTAATTGCATAAACAATGAAGTCACTCTAAATGGTTCAGGTTCTGAATCTGGTAGCGATATAATTTATACCTGGAGTACTACAGATGGTACAATAGTTTCAGATGGAACTTCTTCTAGTCCTACAGTTAATGCGGCTGGTACATATATATTGACAGTAACTAATTCAACTACTGGTTGTGAGGACTCTATGCCAATTACTGTAACAGAAGATATTGTAGATCCGATTGCAGATGCAGGTACAAATCAAACCGTTAACTGTATAGTAACTGAAGTTAACCTAGGTGGATCAACAATGAGTGCAGGACCTAATTTTACATACGAATGGACTACCCCGGATGGACAACTTGCTACTTCATCTACCATTCCTGATGCAAGTACAATGACTGGTGGAACATACGAAGTTCTTGTCACGAATACTGAAAATGGATGTACTGCGATCTCTTCAGTTGTTATTTCTGAAGATGCAGAGGATCCTACCATAGTAGAAATTTTTCCTCAAGTTTTAACTTGTGAGCTGCCATCCCAAACCCTTGATCTTAGTGGATCAAGTACTGGCCCTAATTTCACTTATGAATGGACAACTCCAAATGGAAACATCGTTACCGGTGGTGATGGACTCTCTCCTGAAGTTGATGATCCAGGTACCTACACTTTATTAGTTACAAATACTGAAAACGGTTGTACGGAAACAGTAACCTATTCTATATCTGAAGATGCAGAATTTCCAATTGCTGTAATTAACGACCCAGTTGAATTGAATTGTAATACGCAAACTGTTTCTCTTAATGGTTCTGGGTCTGATTCTGGAACTGGGATAACCTATAATTGGGAAACTCCAGATGGCAATCTTTTAAGTAGTACTTCTGGTACTATGGCAGAAGTTGATGCGCCTGGTACATATATCCTTGTTGTTAATAATGAAGAAACAGGCTGCTCAGAAACAGCGCAAGTTTTAGTAACTCAAAATATCGAAGACCCGATTGCGGATGCAGGTCCTGAACAACAAATAAACTGTACAGCTGCAATGGTAGACCTTGGTGGTACTACTATTAGTACTGGACCGGAATTTGAATATGAGTGGACTACAAATAATGGAAGTATTGTAAGTGGTGCAAGCTCTACCAATCCTACGGTAGATGCAGGTGGAACATACTTAGTTGTAGTAACTAATACTTCTACTGGTTGCAGTTCAGAAGCGACGGTTGTAATTGATGAAAGTACAGACGTACCTCAGATATCACCTGTATTCCCTGAAGTTCTAACCTGTGAAGAACCAAATCAAGTCTTAGATGCTTCTGGCTCAAGTACGGGTTCTGAATTTGTTTATACTTGGACTACTCCTGATGGGAATATCGTTTCTGGTGGAGATGGACTAAGTCCTACAATTGATGATCCAGGAACTTACACACTTTTAATAACGAACACTACAAATAGTTGTACAGAAGAAGAAAGTTTTGTTGTTACAGAAGATGCAGATTTTCCTAATGTTTCAATTGTTGATCCAATAATCTTGGACTGTAACAATGAATCTATTGAATTAGATGCTTCTGGTTCTGATTCTGGTGCAGACATAACTTATGAATGGACAACATCTGATGGAAACATCGTAAGAAATGCTGATTCAGATATTGTTGAAATTGATGAACCTGGTACTTATACCTTAACCGTAAATAACGCAGCTTCAGGATGTGCTGAAAGTGAATTTGTTATCGTTCAATCTAACTTTGACCCACCAGCAGTTGATGCCGGCCCAGGGGCAATATTAAGTTGTACAGAAGAAACGGTTGAACTTGATGGCTCAAATTCTGCGCAAGGTTCTAACTATACATATGAGTGGACCACTTCAGCTGGAAATATTATTTCTGCTACTGATGGGCAAGGAGCAACAGTTGACCAACCAGGTACTTATGAACTTATTATAACTGATACAGATAATGGTTGTACTAATTCTGAGACTGTTGTTGTTGAAGCGGATGAGAATTTACCTTCAGTTGATGTTCTAGAACCTGCATTGTTGACTTGCGATTTACAAACAACAGTTATAGACGCTTCTGGTTCAGACCAAAATAATGACTTGCAATACACTTGGGAAACACTTGATGGTAATATTGTTTCTGGAATTGATGGCTTAACGCCAATGATCGATATGCCTGGAACGTATACTTTAACCATTGTAAACACCCTTAATGGTTGTGATGCTAGTTTAAGTGTAACGGTAGATCAAAATATTGTAGAACCAATTGCTGATGCCGGTGCTCCTGAAACATTGACTTGTGAGACTACAATCTTAAACTTAGATGGAGATGATTCAGATCTTGGACCAGAATATACTTACGAGTGGACAACCGCTGATGGAAATATTGTTACTGGTGCTAATACTTTGACTCCTGAAATTGACACTCCTGGTGAATACTTATTGACAGTGTTTAACACTGAAAATAATTGTCAGGCAACTAGTACGGTTATTATAATGGAAGACATCCAAGGGCCAAATGTGGCAATTGACAATCCTGAATTGATAACATGTAGTGCTTCTATGGTTTCTGTGAATGCAGCAGATTCTGATAACGGTGCAAACTTTGAATCTACTTGGACTGATGCTGCTGGTAATACAGTTGGTACTGCCAACAGCCTAGACGTAAATGTAGCTGGAGAGTACACCCTGACTATTGTAAATACAGATAATGGTTGTGAGACTTTTATGACTGTTGAAGTAATAGAAAATGTGGAAGAACCAGATATCGCTGTTGCTGCTCCTGATGTTCTAACATGTGCAGATCAAGAAGTGATGGTCTCTGGCATGGGATCAAGTGATGGCGCTGAATTTGTTTATTCTTGGTCTACCTTAAATGGTAACTTTGCACAAAATACCGACCAAATAGAGGTTGGTGTTACAGAACCTGGCGTTTATGAATTGCTTATTACAAATTCAATAAATGATTGTACAACGACTGCGACCATTGAAGTAATTCAAGACATTGAAGATCCTTTGGCAAATGCCGGGGAAACTTTAGAAATAACTTGTGCAGATCCTGAAAATAATTTAGATGGTTCTGACTCAAGTACTGGTGCTACTTTTAGCTATGAATGGATTGCTGCTAACGGTGGATTCGTTTTGAGTGGAAACAATACTTTAACACCTGTGATTAATGCTGCAGGTTCTTATACACTTATCGTTACCGATGATTCAAATGGCTGTACTTCTGAAAGTACAGTTCAAGTAACTTCAAACGATGTATTCCCATTGGCTAACATTGATCAGCCTGATGAATTGACTTGTGTTGTGCTAGAAACAACTTTGTCAGCTTCAACGAACGCTGCTGGTGCAAATTACTCATGGTCTACTTCTGATGGTAATATCTTGAGTGGTGCTGATACTGAAAATCCTCTTATTGACGCTCCAGGTACTTATATAGTTTCAATAACAGACCTTGATAATGGTTGTGTTTCGCAATCTCAAATACTTGTAATTGAAGATGTAGAGAATCCGACAGTCGATGCAGGAGAAGAGTTTGAATTAAATTGTACCATTGATGAAGTAAATCTATTAGGAGATGCTTCCCAAGGATCTAACTTTGATTACTCATGGACAACGAATGATGGCTCAATTCTAAGTGGAGAAAATAGTTTAAATCCACTAGTAGATGAAGCTGGTACTTACATCCTGACAGTTGTAAATACAGAGAACGGCTGTACAAGTTTAGATGATGTTCAAGTTAGACTTGATCCAAATGTACCTACTGGCTTTAATGCTGTCGTACTTCCTCCATTATGTTATGGTGAGCAAGGTACCATTGTCGTGGATGAAGTTTATGGCAATGGAACGTACACTTATTCTTTGGATGGAATAACTTATTCTGACAATAATATTTTTGAAACACTTCCTCCTGGAAATTCTTATGAAATATTTATTTTGGATGAAAATGGTTGTGACCTGTCTGATACATTTGTTATCCCTGCAGTTGATTCTTTATTTGTTGAAGCTACAGAACCTCAAATTGATATTAGAATTGGAGACGATGCGACACTGAATGCTGTGACCAACTGGCCTTCAAATGAAATAGCATCTATTACATGGACGCCTTCTGACTCATTAAGTTGTGATGACTGCTTAAACCCGACCACAACAAGTACAAGTTCAACAGTCTATACGGTGACTGTCGTCAATGAAAATGGTTGTACGGATCAAGCTAAGATCACATTGAAAGTAGATAGAAGCATTGATATTTATATTCCAAATGCATTCTCACCAGTAAATAATGACGGGGTGAATGATGTCTTTATGATATTTGCAAGACCAGGTACTGTAACCAATGTTGAATCATTCCAAGTTTATGACAGATGGGGTGAAAAGATGTGGGAAGATGCTAATTTCTTACCAAATGATCCAGAACATGGTTGGAATGGCTATTACAAGACGGAAGAAATGCAAGCTGGAGTATTTGTGTACTATGCTATAGTTACATTGATTGATGGCTCAGAATTATTGCTTGAAGGGGACGTTACCTTAATGCGATAAGATATTAAACTACTAGTTTGGGCCTAGCCCATAATACATAGAAGTGATTGAACACTTGGTTTTAAATCACTTCTTAGCCTAACAAGTCTCCAGAAAGAGATTTGTTAGGCTTTTTTTATATTTCAGATACCTGTTTTACACAACAATTGATAGCTTTGTGCGTATTAGTTTTTGTTAGAAACATTGCTAAATAGAAATATTACAACACTTTAATGCAGTTTTTATACCCTTCTTTCCTTTTTGCACTATTTGCACTAGCCATTCCTATAATTATTCACTTGTTCTATTTTAGGAGGTTTAAAAAGGTTTATTTCACCAATGTTAAGTTTTTAAAAGAAGTTAAAGAAGAAACGGCTGCTAGACGGAAGATCAGAAATCTACTGGTCCTTTTATCTAGATTATTGGCATTGGCCTTTTTAGTATTGGCTTTCGCCCAACCATTTCTTCCCCAAGATGTAGAAGTAAAAAAAGGCTTAAAATCAGTTAGTTTATTTGTAGATAACTCTTTTAGTATGAGCTCACTTAGTCAAGACGTCCCTTTACTTGACAAAGCAAAGACTCGTGCAAAAGAAATTATTTCAGCTTATTCTGTCGAAGATAGATTCCAAATTCTAACCAATGACTTTGAAGGCAGGCATCAACGCCTGGTAAGCCAAGAAGATGCAGTGGCTCTAATAGATGAAATCAATGTTTCTCCCGCTGTTAAAGAATTATCAAAAGTCATCGTCAGACAAAAGCAAGCTTTAGACAATGTCGAAGAAGATAATAGAGAGAGCTATTTAATTTCAGACTTTCAAAAAAATATAACAGATCTTGACACTTATCAAGATTCAAGCTTAAGTATTAACTTATTGCCTTTGCAATCTGTTCAAGAAAGAAATCTTGCCATTGATTCCTGTTGGTTTGACGCGCCTGTACAAATGCTAAATCAAACCAATCAATTAGTTGTTAAAGTGAAAAATTACTCAGATGAGGATGCAGACAATGTAAGGTTGGCTCTTAAGATGGATGGACAAGTTAAGCCCGTTGGAACGATGAATATCCCAGCCGGCAAATCAGTTATTGACACGGTCAATATAACCATATTAAGAAATGGCTGGCATAAAGCAGAATTGAGTATAACAGATTATCCAGTACAATTTGATGATTCTTACTACTTCTCCTTCAATGTTGCAAAAGAGATCAAAGTACTAGCCATCAACGGGACAAAAAACAACAAGTACCTAACGGCTGCTTTTAATGGAATAGAAAGTTTCAAACTGACAAATAAAACAACTCAAAATTTAGAGTATTCTACTTTTTCTGATTACCATTTGATCATTACTAATGATATTCAAAACATCTCATCAGGTCTATCTTTTGAGTTGACACAATATGTTAAGAACGGTGGAAATTTATTGGTTTTCCCTTCGGCGCAAGCCAATTTAAATACCTACAAACCTTTTCTAGATGGGTTTCCAGCCAATCAAATCGAGAAGTATGAAAAGGCTGTAAGGGAAGTAGCTTCCATTAATGTAGAAGAATTTATATTCAAAGATGTATATGAGAATAGAAGCTCTGTTTTCAAATTGCCCGTAAGTCAATCGAATTTTACAATTACTAAATTCGCAAGTAGAGGGGAAGAACCTATCATGAGCTACAGAGATGGATCTACTTTTATTGGAAAGTATAAAACAGAACAAGGACATCTTTTCCTTTGTGCTGCGCCATTAAATGAGGGCATCAATAACTTGGTTAGAAATGGGGAGATATTTATACCAATGCTTTATAAAATGGCAATTTCTAATGCCAAAGATGAAAGAATAGCATTTTTCATTGGCAAAGACGATGTCTTAGAAACCGCAAGTAAAGAAACAGGAGCAGAAATGGTTTATAAGTTGGCCTCTGACCAAGAAGAATTCATACCAGAACAAAGAAATATTGGCTCGAAACTAATCCTTGGATTAAACAACCAGATTAAAGAAGCTGGCTTTTTTGATTTGTTTTTGAAAGAAAATGAAGTGCTTTCTACCTTTGCCTTTAATTTTGATAGAAAGGAATCGGAATTAACATACAATACCCCATCAGATCTAAAGAATATGCTTTCCGCTAATAATTCGATTTCAATAATCGATACTTCGGGTGAAGCGAATTTTGCTCAAGTCGTTAAAGATAGAAGTCGAGGTGTAATTTTGTGGCGATGGTGCATAATATTGGCTTTGATTTTTTTAGCTTTGGAGGTCTTATTACTTAGGTATTGGAAAGTGTAGTATTTCTTGACTGCACACATTGCCTGCACACTTTGAAATGGATCTATTCTTAAAAAAAATAAAAATCTTACCTTCTGGCGAAAGCCAGTCCTTCAAAATCGTTGATATACTTATTCAGGATGGCCACATTAGCAAAATTGGCAAAGACCTGAGAAAGCCTAAAGGCGTCGAAACCCTTGATATTCCTAATGCTCATGCTAGTATTGGTTGGATGGATATTGGCATTTTTGTTGGAGAGCCTGGATTTGAGCATAGAGAAGATTTTAATTCTGTAAAAAGAGCCGCTTCACATGGAGGTTTTACATCCATAGCTTCTCTTCCTAATACTTCTCCTGTAATAGATAATAAAGGGCAAGTTGAGTTTGTAAGAAATCAGAACAAAGATTCAGCAGTCGACATTAACCCGATAGGAGCTATTAGCGTGGGTTGTAAGGGGCAAGATTTGGCTGAGTTATACGACATGCATTCTTGTGGAGCTGTCGCCTTTACAGATGGTCACAAGCCTGTACAGAGTTCAGGATTGATGCTTCGAGCACTACAATACGCGAAAGCATTTGACGGACTCCTAATTAATGCTTCGAATGATAAATCCATCTCAAATGGCGGACAGATCAATGAAGGGGCATTGAGTATTTCTTTGGGACTCAAAGGGATACCGTATCTTGCAGAGGAATTAATGGTTCAGCGGGATATTGAATTGACTCATTATGCGGAATCTAAAATGCACATAGCCAATATATCAACAGCAGGTTCCGTCGACTTAATTAGAAAAGCAAAAAAACAAGGAATACGTGTTAGCACATCGGTACCGATTTTGAATTTGCTTTACGAAGAAAAAGAAATGTTGGACTTTGATCCCAACTTTAAAGTTTGGCCTCCATTAAGAACTTCCAAGGATAGAAAAGCATTGAAAAAAGGAATAATTGATGGTACCATCGATTTTATAAGTTCCAATCACACACCTCTGGAGTTAGATATGAAGAAAAAGGAATTTCCTTATGCGGGCTTTGGTGCTATCGGACTTGAAACGATTTTTTCATTGGCGACAGAGTTGCTTGATAAGGATTTCAAATTGATAGATTTAATCAAACTATTGGCTTACAAGCCCAGAAAAGTTTTAAATCTAGACATCCCTACAATAGAAGTTGGACAAAAAGCCAACCTGACTATCTTCAATCCAACAGAGAAATGGTTGTACACCTTGAAGCAAATAAAATCTAAATCTAAAAACACACCACTTATTGACAAGCCATTGGTCGGAAAAGTTCATGCAATAGTCAATAATAATAGTTTACTTATCAATTCTTGATTATTTTTCTAAAAAATCAATAGATATGGAAAACGAACCATTAGACTTTAATCCACCTTCTGAATCCGCTTGGGGCCTGGCGTCCACCTATGGTTTTATATGGGGAATGCTAGTTGTTGTACTTCAGCTATCACTTTATTTGACTGTAGGAATTGATACCTCTGGAAGTTTTAGTCCACCAGTTATTTTCTCAACACTTGCCTCAATAGCCATTGCATTATTCATGATAAACAAAGCAATAGTTAGACATAGAGATGAAAATCAAAAAGGAAGAATAAGCTTAAGTGAAGCGGTTAAGGTGGGGGTGATGGCCAGTTTTATCTGCGCTTTAATTTATATCGTATACAATTTCATTTTTACCACTTTTATAGAGCCCGATCTAACGGCACAAATTTTTGAACAATCATTAGAGGATATGGAAGATTCAGGTTCGAGTGATGAGGAGATCGAAATGACACGAAAAATATTTTCTTTTTTTAATAATCCAATTCTCTTAACGGTTGTTACACTTATTTATATGTTGGCAAGAGGGGCATTTTTTAGTTTGATTATTGGATTAAGTGCTAGAAATTAAAAAGAATCAATGGGAGCCAATAAGGCCTTAAGGTATGGGTTGATAGCTGGATTAGTTACGACACTTTACTTTGGAGGAATTTATCTTTACTCGGAAATCAGTTTGGAAAAGCAACTGATGGTCCATCCTTACGTTACATTTAGTAAGCATTTGATTTACCTTATTTTTATGTTTTTATGCATGAAAAGTACGGTAGATAAAGAAAATGCTAAAGAATTAAGTGTTTGGATCAAACCGGCTTTTATAACTTTTTTAATGGCTAACTTGATTTTTTACATTTTTTACTACCTAATGTTTAAATATGTTGACAATACTTTGATGGAGGCTAGTATGGAATATATGCTTGATTATTTGCCAGATAGCAAACCAGAGGGTATACCAGGTAAAGTGAATCCACTCACTGAAGTATCAAAGGATATAAGATTATCCTCAACCATATTTGCTTACGTTAGAGAAATTATTTTAGGCTTTGTATTTTCTGGAATTTTAGCATTGATCCTTAGAAGAAGATAATGGATATTTCTATTGTTGTACCGGTTTATAATGAAGAAGAATCACTTCCTGAATTGGAAAAGTGGATCCGTAAGGTAATGCAAGAGAATGGATTTACCTATGAGATTCTTTTCATAGATGATGGCAGCACGGATAAGTCCTGGGAAGTCATCAAAGGATTGTTCAATAAAAATGCCTCTGTCGTTGGAACAAAGTTTAGAAGAAATCATGGAAAGTCCGCAGCCTTAAATACTGCCTTTAAAATTGCAAAGGGGGATGTCGTTGTAACCATGGATGCCGACTTGCAAGATAGTCCTGATGAAGTACCAGAGCTATATAGAATGATCAAAGAAGATGGCTTTGATATAGTATCAGGATGGAAAAAGAAAAGGCATGATCCATTGTCTAAAACCATACCTTCAAAATTTTTCAATTTCGTAACCCGAAAGATTTCTGGCCTTCCATTGCACGATTTTAATTGTGGATTAAAAGCCTTTAAAAATGAGGTGATCAAAAATGTAGAAGTGTATGGCGAAATGCACCGCTATATTCCAGTCATGGCAAAATGGGCAGGTTTTAAAAATGTAGGGGAGAAGGTAGTCCAACATCAAGAAAGAAAGTTTGGAGTTTCAAAATTTGGAGCTTCTCGTTTGGTTACTGGTTTTTTAGATCTGCTTTCAATTACCTTTGTTGGAAAATTTGGGAAAAGGCCCATGCATTTCTTGGGGACCCTAGGGACCATCGCTTTTATGCTTGGTTTTTTAATCTTAACTTATCTAAGTATCAACAAAGTCTTTTACAAAGATTATGGAATGGCTGATAGGCCTATTTTCTACTTTGGTATTCTTGCACTTATCATCGGTACGCAACTATTTGTATCGGGATTTATTGCAGAGCTTGTAGCAAGAAATTCACCAAAGAAAGATAGTTATACTATTGTTGAAACAATTGGGGTGGAGGATAAAATAACTTCCGGCACTAGCCCGAGTTCAAAGGTTGGCAGCAGTCTCGGTTTGTAAATCTTGAATTAGTTCAAAATTGACTAAAGGCTATTTGTGTTGAAATGGAAGATTGTCATTCCGCCTGCCCCCTTTCTTTCGGGGAGAGCAGCGATAGCGGAATCGAGGAATCGAATTGGTTTAAAAGGATCTAATTTTGCCTGTCCTCATAGGAACCGGAATGCAATAGAGCGGAGAAATCTTATACCTTTCTTTATGAATGTACTGTTCAAATTAAACGAATGCAGATTTCTCCATTCCGGTGCCCTCCAGTCGAAATTAGATTATACAATAACATTTGATCCTTCAACTTCACTGTCGTTCCGCTCAGGATGACAAATCCATTTCACCGCGCTACATTAACAACACTTTTTTCTTTAAATATTTCCATTTCTCTCAAATAATCACCAAATTGAAGCATCCTTGAGTACTAGGCCAAATTGTAGATTCTCTTCTAAATTTATTCATGAAAAATTCCTAATTTATTACTGCCATATCGTTGGCTTTTCTTGCCATTAATACACTTATAGCTCAAGTTAGCGAGGTTTATTTTGACGGTGACTTTCCCAAAATTGACGGGCGGCAGTATGTTCATGCAAAGGATGAAGCGCATATTTATATTGGAACCGGATTATTTGATAACTATAAGAATCAGCCTTGCATCATGAAATTGGATACCGACGAAAATATCCTTTGGAGATCTTCAGATAATGATGAAAAGGAACGTGGAAATGAAGAGCCTAACTTTAGTACACTAAAAGTATTAGGAGACCATGTGTATGCCTCTGTTCAAGCAGATAATGAAAGGCTTGAATTTTTTGAGAATTAATCCTAAAGGAAAAGTTTATTATGAAAAAGTGTTAGTAGTGAAGTAATTCAGAAGAGCTTATACTACCACATCTCCTTCGGAAATTTATCCCCAATCAAACCAAGCTCAACACCATGCTCCAGCCAAGCTTTCGCACCTGCTAACACCATTGTAAAACCTCCAGTAGAATCGATGACTTTATTTATAACCTCTTCTTCTGTCCCTTTAAAATCAGAATTGATTATTTGAACAAAGGTCTTTGAATCTGTCAAGGATGTAAATTCCCAGACCACAGTTGATTGATGTTCATCGGCTCCCCATTTTATTTGAATCTTTTTGTTTGGGTCTACTAAGACAACTTCTACCGGAACTGTTAAGTCGTACATTTTCCAAATCCAATTTACTTTGGCCGCTGAAACTAATTTTCCGGTACTGTCAGTAAACCAATATTTTGTTGTGACTTCGGGATTCGTAAATGCTTCAAAGACTTCAGAAATTGGTTTTCTGATCATCATTTCTGCTTTGGCTGTGCGAGTAGAAGTAGACATTGATTAAGTGTTATAAAATAAACGAATAACTGAATATTCGACCATCCGAATAAAATTAAACTGTTGAATAGGGAAGCTTAGACAATTGACTAGACTTTAAATATATAAACTCCTTATTGGCATCGATGATAATATTAAAACGCTTTAAGACATCTCCTCCTATCACACTCATCTTTTGTCTTCCCTTTCCTCCTTCAAAAAACCCTACGGGGATATCCTTAAAGAGTGTTGAACCTATTTTAAATATTGGAAGTTGCGCTTTCTTAACTTTGATTATATTGCCAAAGGAATCTTTTAATTCTTTTTCTGTTAGTATTTCTAATTTTTCACCAAATTTGTTTGAGGCAATAAATTCATCATCATATAAAATGGATCCTGCAAAACCAGAATGAAGCAAAAATTTGTTTATATAAGTATTGCCTCCATCATCACTTATTGCAGATAGAAACATAAATCCATTGTCGTATTCTAAATTTAATTTGTCAAATCCTTGCATAGACTCTGGGAGACTGTCATGAAGAACAATTTGATTTAAGTCGAAATTTATTTCTACAACTTTATTTTTAAAAAGATCAAGACCGAATTTTCCATCTGAATGATGGCCCGAGTGTTTGCAATCCCAAAGCTTAATGTTTTTCCAAGTTTGATTTCCTATCTTAAGATTATTCTTAGAGCTGTACCTTGCTGAATTTTCACCACCCCAACTCCCAACTTTGTCCTCTTGATCCCATTTAATGCTTTGGATACTATCAGCTACATCTTTAATAATGCTTAGTGAAGATGCTGCTGTGTGAAACATTAAATCAAGACTGTCTTTTTTATTCAAAGTTGCTTTTATAATGAGGTTGTTGTGTTCGGTTAAGACGAAAGGGATACTGTCTGTTGAAATCACTTTTGTCCTTTTAATCTGTTGACACTTCCCTAGTTGTGGCGTACTTATTAGTGTCAAGAGCAGGA
>CALIIW010000244.1 GCA_938018185.1 uncultured Saprospiraceae bacterium | reverse complement strand
TTTTACATTTTTCTGTTTATTTGCTACGTGTTATAAGCCCGAGTCGAATTTTGAAAACAACATACTTTTACATTTTAAATTTAGCATTTTACATTTTTCTGTTTATTTGCTACGTGTTATACGCCTGAGTCGAACTTCCACAACAAGATACTTTTACATTTTACATTTAGAGTTTTACATTTTTCTGTTTGTTTGCTATCCAACGGATAGCAAACAGGCCGACCACCAAACATAACTCATACTAACCAAAGCTACAAGGTTTGACAATAACGCAAATAATTTCATTTGCTGCATGCTATAAACCTCCGTCTTAAAGATAAATACAATATCAATAATCAACCACAAAAGACCAATCGCAAGCATACCTCCAAAAATAAATTCGTTATAAACATAAAGTAGGAGTCCAACTTCGACTGCAACAATAAAAATAATTAACAATTTACACCATTTCATTCCTAAAACAGTCGCAGTAGTTTGCCGACCTGATTTTCTATCAGGTTCAATATCCATGACCTCCCCGATAAGTTGAGACTGCAAGGCAAACAGAAATAAATACGCATATGTCTGCCAAGGCAAATGAACTGCCTCATTCAAATAAATGCTCAATGGAGCAATCAATAAATATCCCACTTGACATATTAATTCTAAAGGTGGTTTAGAACGTAAGCCATGCTTTGGTAAATTGTAAAGACTATTGATTGCAAAAAAGGCAAGAAATATAGGAATTGCTATAGGGCCAATGAAGTAGTAAATAAAAGGAAAAAATAATAATTGAACAATCAATATAGGTTTCCAAAGATTTTGGAGTTGCTCCTTCGAGCCTTTCGCACCAAACCAATAACTATCTTTTCTGGGATTATCAGCATCTATCTCACGATCTACCATATCATTCCAACCATAAACCATGAAATTTAATGGAAAGCTAACGTATAGGAGCCCTATCCAAAATGGAATTGATTGCCAAATATCATTCATCTGTCCTGTTGGCAGCATATAGAGCCAAATGGTCGCAAACCACAGTCCTGGCCTGGAAATTTTAAGATAAAAGGCTATATTTTGGAAGATTGATTTGATGCCCAAAGATAATTAAAAGGATAAATCTCTTATAAATAGCTAGAAATGACGTTTTAGCCTTTTTTATTACTAGCAAGGCAACCATTAGAGCTGTTTATAGATATGGTATAATGTAAGATTAAACGAATATGTTTGAAAATGACAAAATACTTGTCAAAAAAATCTTAAGAGGAAACGAGCTGGCAAAAAATGAACTCTATGATAGGCATGAGCAATATTGGTTTCGCCTGTGTTTGAGGTATGCTAGTAACAGAATTGAGGCGCAAGACATATTTCAATCAGGGGTTTTAAAAATTTATAAAGTATTAAAATCATTTGATTCGGAAAAAGGGAGTTTTCAATCCTGGTCAAATAAAGTTTTAGTAAATGATATTTTAAAGTACATACAAAAGCAACAATGGCAATCAACTTTTATAGACATCGATGAAGTTTTCGAAATAGAAGATCTAACTGAAAACATTATTGAAAAAATTACAGCAAAAGAGTTAATTGAAATTATTCAGGAATTGCCAACAGGATACAAACTAGTCTTTAACCTTTATGAATTGGAAGGCTATACCCATAAGGAGATATCAGAAAAGCTAAACATCACAATTGGGACTTCTAAGTCACAATTGTCAAAAGCAAAAAAGAAATTACAACAAAAAATAAAAATATTGTTTCAGAAATAATTAATGGAAGAAAATAATAAAATAGGAGAATTTTTTAGAAATAAATTGAACGACAATTTGGATGAAAATAGCCAATGGGATAGACCCGATTTGGCTACTAAGAATAATTTGCTTTCAAACATAAGGGTAGATCCGAGTCCTGCTATTCTCTTTTCTAAATCTTTGATTATTTATTTATTAACTGGAGCACTAATTGCATCTGTCGCTTATAATTTTTACTTGAGCAAAAAAGTACAAGTTCAAGACAATCCCATTGCCGTTCATGACACTAGCAAGCCTGAAGATTTAAAAAATAAAAAGAAGACATCTACAAAGATTAAGGAAGATCCTTTAGAGAGTCCAATTGTAGGAAGCAATCCTCTTGAAAATCTAGCCACAAAAATTGAATCAAATTTAGCACCGGAAAAATTGATAAATGTAGCTATAGAGGAAAAAGAAAAAGCCATCAATAGTTCTGATAAGAGTCAATTTAACCTGGAGGTAAGTAGTAGTAGTAAAAAGGAAGTATTCGAATCCAAAGCAAATTCAACAAAAGAATCTATTAAGCCAATAAGAAAAGTATTGAAAAGCAAACTGTATGATAATTTACCGAATAAAAAAATGAATGAGTTAGATTCAAAAAAAATGGAATCTAAATCATCTAAAGAAAAGATTCTTCATGATAATGACTCACAAGTAATTTCCGACAAAGCAAATCTTTCTAATAAACAACTAAACAATAAAACGCTTACTGAATCAATTATAAGTGAAGAACATGCAAATGATATTACTATCAATGAAGTACTACAGTCAAGTGAATTGCAAACGCTGAGCCCAGCAAAATTAAAAAGGATCTTTACAAATAGCAATTTGCTATTACCTAGTTTGAATACATATAAGACAATTCTTAGTCCAAAGAAAATCAATGTTAAAAAGAAGCGTGAGTTTGCTTTCGAATTTGGACTTAGATCAACTTTAAGGCAAACAAGCATTCCTATAGCCATTTATCTTAATGGCTCAAATGAAGACAAGGAGATCTTTGATATAGACAAAATTATAAATAGCAACGGCTTCCAAATAGGGCTATCACCGATGAGTAGGATTTGGGTTAACCTTGGTTTTAACTATGCTTCTTATTCCATTACAGGGACTCAAAATTTTAATATCAAATATGATGATAGTGAGGAAGAAAATCTTGTTGATGGGAGTAGATTAAATGAAATTAATATTTCTACTCTTAGTCCTTTTGCAAAATCAACAACTAATTATACCGTGGGCCTTGCGCAAGGTTCGGAATTGAAGGAAGGGGACGAGGTAGATGTTGAAAACAAGGTTTCAATTGAATTAAGACAATATCAAATACCATTGAGATTGCATTATATTTTTGGACAATCTAAATTGAAATATTTGCTACAAGTTGGACTTAATTATAATATCTTCAAAATAGAAGAAGTAGAATCAGAAGCAAGTTTTTCTTTTGGAAGGGAGCGGCTAAAAGTTGAAAATCAAAACAATAATGATGGCCAAGATGATGCTGTCAACAATTTTGCCGGCTTAGCTGGCGTAGGCCTTCAGCTCAATATAATGAATCAACTAAACTTGAGATCAATATTCTTTCTTGATTATAATTTTAACAAAAAAAATGATAATTTCATAGTGGATAAGAAGTTGAACCCTTCAATTTCCATCAGTTTAAGTTATCAATTCTAAAACACTTTAATTAAAAACGTTTAAACATGAGATTGACTTATTTTAATTTCTTAGTATTTGCATTAGCTCTAATGTTTAGTGCTTGTAATCCAGACCCAGCTGAACTTGATGAAATTACAGATCCAAACACTTCTATTACAGATGGCGATGAGGATGATAAAGATGATGATGACAAAGATGATGACGATTGGAAAGATGGCAAAGAAGATTGCTTCGAATTTGTATACCCAATTTCATTTACAATGCCTGACGGTACTACAATATCTGGAGATGAAGATGAACTTGAGGAAGCGATAAAGGATTGGTATGTTTCTAATGAAGATAGCGAAGAAAAGCCAAGTTTGGTTTATCCCGTAGAAATAATTATTGAAGATAAGGATGAAGTCATTACCATCAATGAAGAAGAAGAATTTGCAAAAATAAAAGAAGCTTGTGAAAAGGAGGAGGATGATTGGGATGATGAGAAAAAGGACTGTTTCAAATTCGTTTACCCTCTTTCATATACAATGCCAGATGGCTCAACCATTTCAGGAGAAGAAGAGGATCTTAAAAACGCAATTAAGGATTGGTATATTTCAAATGAAGACAGTGAAGAAAAACCATCTTTGGTTTATCCTGTAGAAATAATTCTTGAAGACAGAGACGAAATAATTATTGTAAATAATGAGGAAGAGTTTGCAGCAATCAAAAAAGCTTGTGATGATGACAGCGATGATGACAGCGATGATGATGAAGACGACAACGATGAAGATGATAATTATAAAGACTGTTTTAGGTTTATCTATCCTGTTTCATATGTAATGCCAGACGGAACCACAATAACTGGAGGCAACGAGGAGGAATTATGGACTGCAATCAAACACTGGTATTTAGCTAATGATGATGTAGATCGAGAGCCTCAATTAGTTTTTCCGGTTGAGATAGTCTTTGAAGATACAGACGAGATCATTCTTGTTAGTAATGAAGAGGAAATGGATAGAATTCATGAAGCTTGTGAAGATGACGAAGATGACGAAGATGACGAAGACGACGAAGACGACGAAGACGATGAAGACGATGAATTTGATTGCGAAGAAATCAGAGCAAACATCGGAGACCCTTGTACAACAGATGGAGGTATAGATGGTACAGTGAATGAAGATTGCGAGTGTGTGTAATGATCCACAGAAGAGACGCAAAATTTTGCGTCTCCAGCAATCAGCAAAATTTTGCGTCTCCAACAATCAGCAAATTAAAGAATAAAAAAGGGGATTGTTCAAATTTGAACAATCCCCTTTTTTCTAAGATATCACGTCCTGGTAATTTTACATTTTACATTTTACATTTTACATTTTACATTTTTCTGTTTCCCTACTCTTCCTCTCCATTCCATCGCTCATCTCTATTTGACCTTTTTTTCTGTGGAGACGCATCATTTTGTGTCTCTTTTCTAGTTCGATCACTTATCCTTCCATTCTTTTTTTCTTCTCGTATGGCTCTTCTCTTTTCATCATCTTTTGAATAGGCTTTTATGATTTCTTTCACAAGTCTGTGTCTTACTACATCATCAGCAGTAAGCTGAACCGCTACGATGCCTTCTGTGCCATCTAAAATATTGATTGAGTGGCTTAAGCCGGATCTTTGATTATAAGGCAAATCAATTTGTGAAATGTCTCCAGTGATGATGCACTTTGCATTTGGTCCTAACCTGGTTAAAAACATTTTCAATTGCATGGTGGTGGCATTCTGCGCCTCGTCCAATATGATAAATGCATTGTCTAGAGTACGCCCTCTCATAAATGCTAACGGCGCTACCTCAATGACTCTGGTAGTCATGAAATGGGCTAATTTGTCAGCAGGAAATAGATCATCTAAGGCATCATATAATGGACGCAAATAAGGGTCAACTTTATCCTTAAGGTCACCGGGTAAAAAACCGAGATTTTCTCCAGCTTCAACTGCTGGTCTGGTCATTATAATTTTCTTAACCAATCTATTCTTCAATGCTCTAACTGCAAGGGCAACTGCCGTATAAGTTTTTCCTGTACCTGCTGGCCCAATAGCAAAGACAATGTCATTATCTTCCGATGCTTCAAAAAGGCGTTTCTGATTTACCGTTTTTGCCTTAATTGGTTTTCCGTTCCTTCCTGTAACAATAATGCTGCTCAGGTCACCATTAGATATTTTGGTGTCGAATGGATTTTCTCCATTTAAAAGATCTTCTATTGTGTGAATGGTAAGCTCATGTTTTTCTTTGATCAGTCGGACCATTTTCTCAAAAGTATTCTTAGCTTTTTGAGTATGTTTTTTTTCTCCAACGATTTTTAAGTTGTTTCCTCTTGATGTAATAACGAGCTCTGGAAAAGCTTTTTTGACTAGATTAAGTTTGGAATTTTTTTCACCATATAAAAGGATAGGATCAATTCCATCAATAGTTAAAATAATTTCGCTCAATATGTCTTTTTTTATTATGGATACTATTATTCTAGTACGATCACTTTTTGATTAAAGAACAAATAACATTTTCTTCTAATTGACTTTAGCTGTACTTGGGATATAGTTTCCTTATTTTTTATTAAATACCAGTACCCAATAAACGAATTTCAAAGCATTCTGTTATCTTTTTTGACTACTAATATGTACGAATCTCTAACTCTTTTTATCGTATTATAGTTCCTTGATTCAAAATATACCCTTATATCATCTATATTGTTGAGAAAGCAAATTTCTCACCATTCTAATGCTTTTCTTTTTTAGATCTAATAAATTGTTCCTGTTTTAAGGAATATGGCTATATTTTATGCATTAATTAAATCCATTTTCTCAGAAATGCGTTAATTAGAGGCTAGTTTTAGTATTAAGTAGAATTTAAAATTCATGATCAAAAGAATAGTAAAATTGACTATTAAAGAGGAAGAGGTAAGTTATTACATAGAGACTTTTCATCACAACAAAAAAGCGATCATTGCATTTGAAGGCTGTCAGCATGTTGAATCATGGCAAGCGATTTCTCCTAAGAATGTTTTTTTTACATATTCTTTTTGGGATTCGGAAGAAGCTTTAAACGCCTATAGAAATTCTGAATTTTTTAAAGGAGTGTGGGCTGCGCTCAAGCCAAAATTTTCTGCCAAAGCAGAAGCCTGGTCTGTAAATGTATTAGAAGAAAAAATCCAAGTTAAATCATAAAAAAGATTATGACAAAAATCCATGTGGCTGGATATCAGGTAAACCTTTTTGACATCAGTTTCTTCTGGAAATATCTTGAACAATTGGATTATTCTACCTTGTTTATTTTAGTAGATGAAAATACAGAAGCACATTGCTTACCTGTTTTAGAAAAATGCAATCAGCAAAAGTTAAATTATGAACTCATCCAAATTGCATCTGGAGAAGTGCATAAAAATTTGACTACTTGTAAAATAATCTGGGATGCTTTGATTGAATGTAATGCAGACAGACAAAGTATACTTGTAAATTTAGGTGGTGGTGTCATCGGAGATATGGGAGGCTTTTGTGCTTCAACATATATGAGGGGCATGCGCTTTATTCAAATTCCAACCACACTTTTATCTCAGGTAGATGCTTCAGTAGGAGGCAAGTTAGGCATTGATCATCAATCATTAAAAAACATCATTGGCTTGTTTCAAAATCCAGAAGCTGTTTTTGCTGACCCTATCTTTTTCAAAACCTTACCTGGCAAACAATTAAAATCTGGCTTTGCGGAGGTACTTAAACATGCCCTCATTAAAGACAAAAACCATTGGCAAGAATTGTGTAAAATTTCAAAGATTGAAAATCTAAAATCTTGGGATTGGATACTCCCTAAATCTATTCAAATAAAAAAAGCCGTTGTTGAAAATGATCCTTTGGAATCAGGCCACCGAAAAGTCCTAAATTTTGGGCATAGCATAGGACATGGAATTGAAAGCTTTTATTTAAATGCTACTATGCCTTATCTTCATGGAGAGGCCATTGCTTTAGGAATGATATGTGAATCTTACCTCTCTTTTAAAAAGAATAATTTGACAAAGGACTCCCTAAGTCAAATCAGCAAGCAATTTCTTAGAGAATTTGATTTAAATCATATAAATGAATCTGATTTTGATAAGATTATAGCATTTGTCCAAAAGGATAAGAAAAATAAGTCGGGTGCACTTCTATTATCGCTACTCTCCGAAATTGGCAATTGTCAGGTAAATATTGAATGCCAAGCAGATGAAATCAAAGAAAGCTTTCGTTATTTCAATACATTGATTTCATAATAAGTTTTATCTTTAGTTCAAATTAAATAATGTATGGAAGACCAAGATCCTATTCCAGCCTCAGAGCTAAGGGAAAAAAGGAAACCTTTGTACAAAAGAATCATCGCTTTCTTTTGGTTTTGTACGCTGGGAGGCATTGTAGCCTTGGCTTTACTTTTCTTTTTTATTTCCAAAGGAGACTTACCCTCTTTTCAAGAATTGGAAAACCCATCTTATGATTACGCAACTCAAGTATTAGCTGAAGATAAATCTGTTCTAGGAAGGTACTTTATCGAAAATAGAGTGCCTGTTGGTTTTGATGAACTTTCGCCTAACATCATCAAAGCGCTCATAGCAACGGAAGATGAAAGGTATTATGATCACTCGGGAATTGACATGGAAGCTCTCGGGAGGGTTATGACTAAGACACTCTTTATGGGGGATCGATCTTCTGGAGGGGCAAGTACAATAACCCAGCAACTCGCAAAACAACTTTTTACTGCTAAGCCTGGATCTGGTGTAGAAAGAGTTATGCAAAAGCTTAAAGAATGGATTATCGCAATCAAGCTGGAACGAAAATATACGAAAGAAGAAATCATTGCCATGTACCTAAATAAATTTAATTTTATAAATGGAGCCTATGGTATCAAAGCAGCATCAGAAATTTATTTTGCCAAACAACAAGATCAATTAAATCTGGAAGAAGCAGCTACGCTTGTAGGGATGTTGAAAAATCCTTCTCTTTATAATCCATTGAGAAGACCAGAGCAAACGCAGAAAAGAAGGGAGGTCGTATTACGACAGATGTATAATAATGAATATATCAATAGAGAAGAATACGACTCTTTGAGAGTCATACCAATGGACATGACTAGGTTTATGAGAAAAACTCACGCCGATGGTCCTGCTCCTTATTTTAGAATGGAATTAAGAAAAGAACTTAAAAGAGTACTCGAAAATGAAGCAGAAAGAAAATCAACTGGTGATCCATATGATATCTATAGAGACGGCCTAAAAATTTATACAACAATAGATCCTATCATACAAAAGCACGCAGAAGAATCTGCCATGGAGCATATGGCAACGCTTCAAGATGTATTCTGGAAAAAATGGAAAAATGAAGACCCTTGGACCTATAGAATTCCTCCAAATGAAGACCTAGATGAGTTAGGTACGACCGATGTAGAAATGGAAGCCAGAGCCAATACAATGAACCGATTGGTATTTGAATCAGAAAGAGCTCAAAATTATCGAGGAAAATTATTAGCTCCAATTATAAAATCTTGCAAGTCCATAATTGATGACTTTGAATTGAGAGACATCGATATCAAAAGAATGTTGGCTGAGGAAAATGAAAAAGGTTTTCTTGCTTCCTTGAAAAAGGACAAGTTGATTGGAAAGCCACTGATTGCGAAGTATAGAACTGTAATGAATAATGATAAGTGGAGAGAGCTTAAAAAGGCCTGGAAAAACTATACTTCTACTGTCGAAAAGGCAATGGAAAAAGAGGTTGCCATGAAAGTATTTACATATGAAAACGAAGCCTTTGAGAAAGATACGGTTCTAACTCCAATGGATTCCATAAAATACCATCGATCCTTCCTACAGACAGGTGTCTTAGCTGTTGATCCAGTAACGGGTTATATAAAGGCATGGGTTGGTGGAATCAATCATAAGTATTTTCAATTTGACCACGTTACTTCTGATAGACAAATTGGTTCAACCTTCAAGCCTTTTATTTATGCCACAGCAATTGAACAACAAGGCTTTTCTCCTTGCTATGAAGTTGACGATGTGCAATATTCCATCCATCCTGGAGAGTCCAATTTTGGCTTGCTTAAAGATTGGTCTCCCAAAAATGCCGGTGGAGAATATTCAGGCGAAAAATTTACCTTGTTCAAAGCCTTGCAGTGGTCAAAAAATACCGTCTCTGTCTACTTAATGAAACAACTAGGAGATGTAGAACCAGTCCGAGAGCTTGTTGGAAATCTAGGTATTGATTTGAAGAAAATCCCAAAAGTTCCATCCATATGTTTAGGCTCAGCGGATCTTTCAGTATATGATATGACAGGTGCCTACACAGCTTTTGCAAACAATGGGATTTACAATAAACCAACCTTCATTAAGAAAATTGAAGACAAATATGGCAGGGTCATTTTTGAAGGTATTAGAGAAGACAAGCCTGCATTAAATCCTACTACTAATTATGTCATGCTAGAAATGATGCGTAAGGTAATGAGGCAAGGTCTTAGAGGTTTTGGTGGTGTAAAATCTGACCTCGGAGGGAAGACCGGAACAACCAACGATTATGTAGACGGCTGGTTCATGGGCTTTTCACCTAACATTGTGGTCGGCACATGGGTTGGGGGAGAAGACAGGTGGATGAGATTCAGATCGCTAGAATATGGTATTGGCGCAAAAATGGCAAGACCTATTTTTGCTAAGCTTATCAAGCGTCTCGAAAAAGATGAGACCATAGATTTTGATTATAAAAAGCGTTTCTTCGAGCCACCTGGGGAACTAGGTATCGAGTTGGATTGTGAAGTTTATAAACAAAAAAGAGGCACCTATGATGACCAATGGTCCAATGGAAACGAAAGTTTTGATGGTGAAGGAAATCCTGCTGATTCAACTGCAGTTCAAGAAGAAGACGAAGAGTTTGAGGAGGATTTTTAAATGACTGTTAGCTTTTGGCCATTAGCCATTAGCCAGCTGAAAAGGGGTATTCTAGAAGTAAGGCTAAAAACGCCAGAGGCGTGATATTATTGTAGCCCAGTGTGTAAACACTGGGTAAAAGAAATGATCTGAATTCATTTGGCGTGATTTTTCATTAAAAATCATGACAAATGGCTTTCGAGCATTGCGTGGTTTTCCAGCCCTTTCCGCTAGAAACGAGGTGAAGAATTTAAGTTACGCAATTATCAGAAGTTGATTTTCAATAATTTAAGTTTTATCTGACAATCCTAAATACCAAATCAACAATCAAAAAAAAGCTTTGTCTCATCCCCGCGACAAAGCTTTTTTAATTAAATGTTTGCTTAAAACCAGAGCTTGAAGAGCAAATGGCCAACAGCAAAAAGTCAATAGCAAAATAGCCTCCGGCTATTTTTTAATCTTCCCCCAACTATCCAATCCACATTTCAAAAACTTTTCATACTCATCAACATCCGGTGTGTAACCAACTGGAGTATTCAACAATTCTAATTCTGGACTTAGCAAAACATAATATGGTTGTGTATTCGTATTGAAATATTTTTCTTGCATATATGCCCACTTGTGGCCATAGTTTCTAAGCTTTCTATTTCCGGTTCCTTGCACCAAAGGCACTTCCATTTGTTCAGGCAAGGCTTTTTTATCATCTACATATAAACTGATCAAAACATAGTTGTCATCTAACAAATTGAAGATTCGCTTCTTTGGCCAGACATGCTCTTCCATCTTTCTACAATTTACACAGGCATAACCTGTGAAATCTATCATGATCGGTTTGTTTTGTTCTTTAGCGTATTTAATTCCAGAATCTATATCCTTAAAGCAGGTTAGATTTACTGGGCAATCACAAGGGTAAAGGATACTATAGCAAGTTGGAGGTGCCAATCCACTTAATAAACTCAAAGAATTTAAAGTTCCTGTTTCTTTATCATACATTAATCCAGTACCTAGGTAAATCGCCAAGGCAACACAAAGAGCACCGAAAGCAGCTCTCCCTGGTTTTAATTTTTTCAAAGGTGAGTCGTGTGGAAACTTTAAGAAGCCAAATAAATAAGCTGCTAATCCTAAGGCACACAAGATCCAAATGATCAAAAAAGGTTCAACTTTTAAAAGTCCCCAATGTTTTACCAGATCTGCATTTGATAAAAATTTAAAGGCCAAAGCAAGTTCTAAAAATCCAAGCACAACCTTTACCGTGTTTAACCAGCCACCTGACTTTGGTAGCGCAGACATCATAGATGGAAAAGCTGCAAACAAGGCAAAGGGTAGGGCTAAAGCCAAACCAAAGCCTCCCATACCGGCTGTAAGTTGCCAAGCACCGCCTTCAGAAGATAAAGCTCCTGCCAAAAGAGAACCAAGTATTGGTCCAGTACAGGAAAAAGAAACCAAGGCTAATGTTAGAGCCATGAAAAATATTCCTAAGATACCACCTGCTCCTTCTGCACTACTTGATTGATTGGTCCATTTCTCAGGTAAAGTAATTTCGTAGTATCCGAAAAATGAAAAGGCGAAAAATAAGAAGATCAAAAAGAAGGAAACATTCAACCAAACATTTGTAGAGATGTCATTCAATATATCTCCACTGATACTATCCATCAAGTGGAATGGTATACTTAATGCCAAATAAACCAAAAGGATAAACGCACCATACATAACTGCATTTGCCATTCCCTTACTTCTATTTTCTGATCCTTTGGTAAAGAAACTTACCGTCAAAGGAATCATTGGAAAAACACATGGCGTCAATAAGGCCACCAATCCTCCTAAGAATCCTAAAATGAATATTCTCCAGATGCTTGAGCTTTCTACGATCGTTTCAACTGCATCACAATTGCCTACCGGATTTTTGAGATCAACATTTCCCAAAACTTGTGGGTATGGTCCTGTTACTGCTTTCGTATTTCCTGAACTTGCATTGTCAGTAGAAGCATTTCCATTTCCAGCTAAGGCAGCAATTACAGGCGTAGCCGCCTGTCCAATCAATGCTTTAGATTCATTCGGATATAAAACAAAATCCACATCTGCAGGTGGTAAACACCTGGAATCATCACAAGTCATAAATGTCAAATAACCACTAATGGCTTGTGCCGGGTTTGTCGCTTTTACTTTTTGCTTAAAATATACAGGCCCTTTTACGAACTTGATTACTTCGGTTTCAAATATTTTATCAAAGCCTTCTTTCTTTTTACCTTCTTCTGTAGCCTCGCCTAGCAAACTGAAATGTTCTCCCGAATCAAATTCAAAAGAAGTTGGTACAGGACCATCATCAGAGGTATGCTGTGAATAAATGGTCCAGCCCTCTTTAATGTTGGCAGTATATGTTATTTCGTGCTCATCTGAGCCTAATGATTTTATGGCGATGTCCCAAGTGACAGGCTTAAGTATGCCATTGTCTTCTTGATTGTCAACTGCAGGTTTTGCAGCTGTAGCAGCGATAGGCTCTTTTTTAGCTTCAACTTTTATCGATGCTGAAGAGCCTTGACTAACTATCTTTGGTTGTGTTAATTTTATTTCTGTCCCTTTACCTTGTCCAGATTTAGGTTCAATTATTAATTTAGGTTCAGCATAGGGTGCCCCAGTTTTATTTTGAGTTGAAATTTTAATCGGAGCCTGCTTTTTCACAGCAGGGCTTGGAGCCGTTTTAACTTCAGCCTTGGTTTCCACTTTAGCCTCTGTCTTAGGAGTAGCAGCTTTATTTGCTGTTAATTTAAAATCAAAATCAAAATCTGTTGGGGGCAAACACTTTGTCGCATCACAAGTCATGAATGTTAAATAACCTGTGATGGATTTGCTGAGATCGGATGCTTTTACTTTTTGCGTAAAAACGGCTTTTTTAGAAAACTTGGTGACATTCATATCGAATATCTTATCGTAGCCAGTTTTTTTATTTACTTCAGATTCAACATTTTTGCCATCTAATTTAAAATGGCCACCTTCATCATAGGTGAAAGATGTAGCTACTGGCCCATCCTCTGATTCAAGATATTGAGAATATATGGTCCAACCATCTTTGATTTTAGCTGTATACGTCAATTCATATTCATCGCCACTTATATGTTTGGAAGAAGTACTCCAACTAACAGGTTTTAAGATCTGTCCAAATGACTGAATGGAAAATAGTATAGATACAAGTATTGGAAGGTAGATCCTTTTCATGATCTTTGGTTGTTTAGTTATACAATAAAATATAATTAGAAGAATGAACCCATCCTCCATCTTGGTCTTCGCTTCGAATAGCTAATGTAGTCTTATAGCCTATGTTAAAATTCTAATTTAAAGTCAATACTTTTAGGTGGCAAACATTGGTGGTCATCACAGGTCATGAATTCCAAACTGCCAACAACAGCTTTAGCATTTTTGGGATTTCTTATCTTTTGAACAAACTTCACTTGTTGGGCATACTTTGAAATATTCATATCAAACAGCTTGTCAAACTTTTCGATTTTCTCACCAATCTCCTCCGTTTTAGATATCAATTCAAATTCAGAGGCATTGTCAAAAGTAAAACTTGTAGGAATCGGTCCCATATCGGATTCTAAATATTGGGAATATACATACCAACCCTTATCAATGCTAGCAGTAAATATTAGGTTGTAATCTGAATCATTGATCTTTTCTATATCAAATTGCCATTTTACAGGCATTGCTTTCTGAGCAGATAGTTGGAAACTGAAAAACGAAAGGAATAAGATACCCAAAACACCTATTTTCATGTGAAGTTGTTGTCTATTAAATAATTAGATACGTTGGACTATTTCGTTATGTTTTTGCTAATGCATCTCCTGAAAAATGCTAAGACTCGAAAGTTATGACATTAAAGGGAAATTTTCATTTCGACGGCTAAAATATAAGAAAATATTAACTACTTGGACTAAAATATAAGGAACCTTTAAGGTTTATGCGGGTATGCTGATATTAGCGACATTTTCAATAATAGATTCAAATAGAATTCGACCGTCTTCATTCCCTAATATTGATTCCGATGCACGTTCAGGGTGCGGCATCATTCCAAAAACATTTCGACCATGATTACAAATACCAGCTATATTGTTTTTACTACCATTAGGGTTTGTTTTGTCAGAAACCAGCCCATTTTCGTCGCAATACTTAAATAAAATCTGATTATTTGATTCTAAAACGGCCAATAGCTCATCATTTGCAAAGTATCTCCCATCCGCATGGGCAATTGGAATCTTAAGGACTTGATCTGCTTTTGTGTTTTTTGTGAAAACATTGTCAGTAGACTGCACTTTTAAATGAATATTTTTGCAAATGAATTTTTGATCCTTATTTGGTAATAATACACCAGGTAAAAGGCCTGCCTCACACAATACCTGAAAACCATTACAAATTCCAATGACATAACCACCTTTTTGGGAATGCTCGACCACCTTTTCCATAATTGGTGAAAATTTAGCTATTGCTCCAGATCTTAAATAGTCACCATAAGAAAACCCTCCTGGCAACACAATGCAATCATTTTTTGTAAAGCCTTTAAGCACTGTCTCCTTATGCCATAATTTTTCTACTTCCTGCCCCATCACTTCTGATAAAACATGAACCATATCATCATCACAATTAGAACCAGGAAATACTACAACACCAAATTTCATCCTATTAAAAATTAAGAAGTGGAAAAAATTGCCATGCTAAAACAGAGACCAACATTCCAAGATGTAAGATCTCTCCCCAATGTGATGGCATTTTCACAAAATTAATAGAAATTAAAATAGAAAGAGCAGGAATCAGCACTAATATGTGCTGAATATTCACGCTTTTTTGAAATAATAAGGTCAATATTGAAATTGCTAGAAACATATATAGAATATTCAAGCTTTTTTGAATGCTTATTTTCATTCTATAAGAGTAGATTTTCATACTCAAAAGGGCAACTAACACGCAAAGGATAAAAAATCCGATGACATATAGATTGTGTATAGAATAATCCCCAACAAAGTCTAAAAAGGCCACATTTTTTGAAAACTGAATATTATAAAAATTGGCAAGATCATCCGTCCAGTATTTATAAGTCATTACTAATGCGTATGGACTTAAAAATCCAACAATCATCATCAATCTTTCTTTAAGCTTTATCGCTCTCATCACACCTAAGCCTAGCCAGGCTAATAAAAGCATTACCGCATAGGAGATATAAAATAAGGAAGCTAAACCTATCCATAAGCCAATGTTATAGATTGAGTCAGCACAAGAATACTTGTTGTATGTGCCAAATATTTCATTTAGTGCAAGGATTAAAAAGAAATTTCCAAACATTTGAGGACTCAAGTCAAAGAATTGAGGGCTAAAGGAAGAAAACAAAATAAAAAACACACCTGGAAGTAAGGTGATGTCTTCCGTCATCTTCTGTTTGCCAACCAGGTAGTTGATAAAGACTGCTTGCAGAAATACAAAGATCAGCGCCAACATTTTGCGTCTCAAAGATCCTTCTTCTAATAGGTAATCAATTAGAGAGTAAAAATAAGAGCCGCTAGATGGAATAATTTCATGTTCTACAAAAAAGATACTTGCCCACAACAAAAGGATGTAGAAAAGTAAAAAAATGTTTGCAAAAAATTTATTAGTCCTAAATAAGGCGAGCAAATTATTTCTCTTATGGTAATATTAAAATAGGTAACTATATAGCAAGTACACCAAATATAAATTATGACAACAATAACTTCGAATTTGCTTAAGCAAAATTGGTTATTTGTTTATTCGTGTATTTGTTTATAAAATTCTAAGATTATCATAAACAAATCAACAAATAATCGCATAAACAATATCAATACATTTTAACAAATATCCCATAGGCTAATTTAAACTTTTGGGGTATTAAATATATAGGCTCCTTAAAATAAACACAAAAGTACAAAAATTGAGGATTATGGTCTAAGCCAATCTAAAGGATTAAGCCGAACCTTTTGTCTCCAAATTTCAAAATGAAATTCGCTTGTATTAGAATTGTTTACACTTCCTATGGATTGCAGTGTTTTTACAATGTCTCCTCGTTCAACAAAGACAGATTCCAGGTTGGCATATACCGTGAAAAAGTCTCCATGTTTCACCAGAATCGATCGCTTATTTCCTGGTACAGAAAATTTTCCAACTACCTCACCTTCTAAAACCGCCCGAATAAGACCTTCTCCTGAAGATTGAATGTCTATGCCATTATTGGTGATCTTTATATTTTTAATTGTCGGATGATCTTGTTGTCCAAAAAATCCAACTACAACTCCCTTGTTGATTGGCCAAGACATCTTGCCTCTAGATCTTTCGAAATCTGAGGTTATAGTTGGTGATAAAGAAATTGGAGTCTCTTGTTTTATTTCAGTTTTTATTATATCCTCTAAGGCAAATTTTAATTGTCGAGCGGCATTTTGTTTTGCTTCAATTTCCTCTTTTAGTTCATCTTCATTTACTTTAAGATTCAAGTACAATTGGTTTCTCTTTTCCAATTCTTCATTCAAAAGATTTTGTTGGGCAGATTCCTTTTTAAGAAGGGACTCTTTTTCTTCTGCATACTGATCCAAGTTCAATTTGCGCTGTAGCAATGATTTTTGAGTTAATATAATCATTGATGTTTGTCGTTCTCGAAATGCTTCATATTGCTTTAAATACCTCCAGCGTCTGAATGCTTCATTAAAACTACTTGAAGAGAAGAGAAAAATTAATTTCCCATCTGTTAATTTTTGCCTGTAAGCCTTTCGCAATATTTTTTTAAATTCTTCTTTTAATTTTCCAAGATCAGCATTTAAGGATTCAATAAAATCTTGGGTTTTTAGCATTCTTTGCTCCGTTAATTTTATATCCTTATTTAGGTTTCTAATGAGCTGGGATCTCTTTTGAATCCTTCTCTCAATGGCTATATATTTATTTAATGCGGAAGTCTTATTGCTGCGAGCTGCATCTAAAAGCTTAGAGGTTAGTAAGATTTCATTTTCAATTTTACTCCTTTTTTTTTCTAAAACTGCTTTTGATTGACCTAGAATACTTTGACTTATTCCCAATAGGATCAAAAGGACAAAAAATAGTTTTATCAGTGAGCTGTTCATTTAAAAATTCATCTCGGAGTATCTTGACGGAATTGAAAAGAGGATTTTTTGAGGCGATAGCATATCAATATTAGAGTAGTTCAAATCTAAATTGACATTTTGCTCTGGACTAGTCATTTGAATAACTCTATTGTAAGAAAACAGAAAGTCATTAAGTACTCTATGGTCCTTGTAAAGAATATCTACTTCTAGATCACCTTGTTTAAATGTTGCTTTGAGTGGTACGAAATCTACTTTTCTAAGAAGCAAAGTACTATTGACGTCTTCTTTTGCACCACTTAAAAGGAAGTGATCTTCCAAGACACTTATCTCTGTATATGGGATAATGCTTTGTAAGGAATTTCCCATAAATATATCTTGTAAATTTCTGACTGACAATTCTTTGATGAAGGCATCTGGCAGCTCATATTTCTGTCCTAAGCTTTGGATGTCATCTTTAAAATATTGCTTGCGTAATCTATCCACGACAAATAAAGAATCCGACTTGAACATTATCCTTGCTGCTTCAAAGCCAAACTTTTTTCCATTCATCCAAAAGACCTTGTCTTTTTGAGACATAATAGAAGAGCTGAATGAAATTTTCTGACTGCCATCGTTAAAGCTAATTTGAGCTTTTGCAGAAAACCAATTAGGCCTAATTTGATTTTTCTCCAATATACTGCTGACGTAATCAGCAGTCATTTCTTGTTTGCCACTAGTGGTCTTCGATTTTTTTGATGCTTTGCAAGAACCAATTGACAAAAATATAGAAAGGAATAAAAAGTAAATAAGATAATTTCTATTGTTCAATGATAAGGTGTTTTAAAAGGAAATGACTGAGGATCTTTGTAAGAAGCCCAAATTATTTAACCAATTCTTTAGAAATTAATTTTTTATTTAGTCTATCTGATTTACCACCTAGGGCTTTTGACTTTTTCCATTGTTCAAAAGCTTCTTTTTGATCGCCCATTAGGTATAATAAATCTCCATAGTGTTCTACCACTTCAAAATTATTCTGACCGCCATTCTTAAGAGATTTTTCATACCATTCTTTTGCAGCTTTGAATTCTTTGTTTTTACTAAGAACATATCCTTTGGCTTCCTGTACTCTGAAGTCATCAGGTTTCAGCTCTAAGGCTTTTTCTATTTTTTTGCTAGCTTTTTCTGTTTTGTTCTGCTGTGCATAGGATCTTGCTAACCTTGCTAAAACATCAACTTTTAGTTCTGTACTTTTTCCACTCATCATTAGTGCTTGCTCTAAAGCTGAAGAGGCATCTGCATGGTTCTCTAATTCTGTATTAGCTATCCCATTGAAGTAATATAATTTGCTATTATTTGGAAAGATATCCATTCCCTTTTCAGAAACTTCTGCCATTTTTATCATGTTGTAATCATCTGCTAGTATAAATAGCATCTGTTCCCAAACAGAATAAACACCCTTGTTTAAAGAAATTGTCTTTTCGTAGGCTTCCATGGCTCCTTTACTGTCCCCTGCTTGATATTGTAAATCTCCATATACAGAAAATGCTTTAGCCTCATCAGGATGAATTTCAGTTAAAGTTCTTCCTAAATCAATTGCTTTTGCTTTAAATGCTTCATCATTTGATTCACCAACTTTTAAGATATATGGCATGAACGCTTTGACTTTGATATCAATGCTTTCATCTTTTTGTAAAAAAACGGATTCTAAAGATGTTAGATAGGCTAAATCGTTTCCTTGAGAAGCTTGACTTCCTGCTAGAGAAATTTTCGCTTTTGCGTCTTGAGGGTCTAAGTCTAAAATTTTGTTATAAACTTCTTTGGCTTGATCCTTTTCTCCGATTGAGGTATAAAAATCTGCAAGCAAGTGGTGGTATTTTAATTTTTCCGGATCTGAGGCAATTAAGTTTTGTAGTTCTTTTGCAGCACTTTTCTTATCGCCATTACCCAAATACAAAGAATGTTTTCTTCTTGTTACTTCTTCATTTATACCAAAAATCTTTTCGATTTGATTGTAGGTTTTTATCGCCTCTTCTTCTTTGTTGTCTTTTACCAAATAAAAAGCGTGCTTAAAATAATGATACTCTACATCCGGATGTTTCTCGATCATTTGTTTGTAAATATCCGCAGCTCCATCGTATTTTCCAGCTTTGTCATATACATCAGCCAAAAACAGTTTATACCACATGTTTTCAGGTTGTAGCCCAACTGCAATTTTTATTGAACTTAAAGCTTTTTCATCATTGTCTAGGACATCATATACCCTCGCTAGTTCGTAAGCAGCAGCATGATTTCGAGGGTTTGTTTTAAGGACTTCCTTAAACAGACTGACGGCCATTTCGTAATTTTCAAGAATCTTCTCTTTATTTGCTTCAATAAAGATTTTTTGCGCATTTACCTCAGCTTCAGTGGTTGTACCAGGCTGAGCGACAGCCACTTGCGACTGAACCGTAATGCTTAAAAGCAGAAAAATGATATAATAGCTATAAGTTTTTGTCAAAATGTTCAATTATTATAACAAGATATGATACTTATGACTAAGTAAACGAATGCTTAGTCACCAATAATATGCCCAAATCCACAATAAACTTCTATTCTACTACCGAAACCTTCAACATATTGGTACGATGTCTTTTACCTAAGGGCATAGATCCGGTATTTACTACGATATCTCCCTTCTTAAGATTCCCATTTTGGACTAATATATTGGTAACATCCTCAATTGTCTCATCTGTAGTAGTGAATTTGTCATAATAAAAGCATTGGACGCCCCAGACTAGATTTAAAGTTGAGAGCATGTTGACTTCATCTGAAAAGATAAAAATATTGCATTTTGGCCTAAAGCTAGACACTTTGAAGGCGGTATATCCCGAACTCGTCATCCCCAAGATTGCTGTTGCTTTTACATCTTCTGCAACTTTGGCAGAATTAAAACAAATGGCATCTGAAAGGAAAGTCCTTGATTTTTTTGATGGAGTAGGCCTATCTCGTAATATGTAGTGCATCTCAGCCTCTTCAATGATGTTATTCATAGCTTCAACTACTTTTACAGGATGCATACCTACAGAAGTCTCTCCACTCAACATCACAGCATCTGCCCCGTCCAAAACTGCATTGGCAACATCCGTAATTTCTGCTCTAGTAGGTATCGGTTGTTTGATCATGCTGTCTAGCATGTGCGTCGCAACAACTACTGGTCTAGCGCGCTGGATACATTTTTTAATGATTAATTTTTGTAAGATTGGCAATTTTTCAATTGGTACTTCAATACCAAGGTCTCCTCTTGCCACCATGATTGCATTAGAAGCTTTTATGATCTTATCTAGTTTTTCTATTGCTTCAGGTTTTTCAATTTTTGCCATTAATTTAGCTTCGTGCCCACTAGCCCTAACTATTTTTTCAAGATCCTTCATGTCCTTAGGGGAGCGAACAAATGACAAGGCAATCCAATTAACCTTTGGTAAAGTCAAAATAAAATCCAAGTCTTTCTTGTCTTTTTCTGTCAGGGAAGGCAAAGAAATTTTTGTGCTTGGGAGATTGACACCTTTGCGAGATGATAAAGTTCCACCAAAAAGTACCTTTAATTTTACTATTGATTTTTTGTCGGTTTCAACTACCTCTAACATTAATTTACCATCATCTATCAATACCGTTTCACCAACATTAACATCTTTTGCAAATTGCTCGTAACTCATGTATATTTTTTCTAGAGTTCCGACGCATTTTTCATTTGTGAAAGTGAGAATTTGCCCTTTCTTAATTTCTAAGGCATTATTTTCTATTTCTCCTACTCTTAGTTTTGGACCCTGGAGATCTGCCAAAATTCCAATATGAAAATTGTATTTTTCATTTATATAGGTAATTCTGTTTACTGTTTCTTCATGATCTTGATGCGTACCATGTGAGAAATTCAATCTAAATAAATCTACTCCTGCTTTCGCTAATTCAAGCAAAACCTCATAAGAACTGCATGCAGGTCCTACGGTAGCTATGATCTTGGTACTTTGATGTTTGATCCTATCCATTTGATTGTATGTTAATTTGTGAGTAAACTTATGCAATATTAGATAAAAATGGCAAGTAGTTAGTGTGAAAAGTACATTATTAAAATTAAATTAATTGCCTATTTAAAAACTTTAAGCCGATTTTATTGTAATTTAAAGGCAAGTTGTTTTCTAATGCAGATAAAACATTACATTAAAAAAAGGTAAAAAGGTTGGGAATTGCATTAGTTATCATTTAATTTGCAACTTATTATTAACCAAGTCCCGTTTTTCGGGCAATTTAAAATCGCAATTTTATTATGGACATTGCAGAAAAAGTAACGAAAATCATTGTAGACAAATTAGGAGTTGAGGAAAGTGAAGTGACCAAGGACGCAAACTTTACCGTAGACTTAGATGCTGATTCTTTAGATACCGTCGAGTTGATTATGGAGTTTGAAAAAGAATTTGACATTTCAATTCCGGATGAGGAAGCTGAAAAGATTCAAACTGTTGGAAACGCTATAGATTATCTTGAAAAAGCTTCTACTACAAATTAACATAAATTATGATTTTATAATTTTAGTTGATCAAACAACATATCCACAAATCAATTTAAATTGGTTTGTGGATTTTTTATTTAAATCGTATTATTAACCTATGAAAAGAGTAGTTGTAACAGGAATAGGAGCTATAACGCCAATAGGGAATAATATCCCTGAATATCTTGCCTCTTTAAAGAACGGAATTAGTGGTGCAGACCCAATAACACTTTTTGATCCTGAAGTTTTTCGGACAAAATTTGCTTGTGAAGTAAAAGACTTTGTTCCGGAGGAAAATATGAATAGAAAGCTTTCCAGAAGAATGGATCGCTTCTCTCAATTTGCTATGGTTTCTGCAGAAGAAGCTGTATTGAGCTCAGGAATTCTCGATGCTGGATATGATCCAGAAATGATTGGCGTCATCTGGGCTTCAGGTATAGGGGGCTTGAAATCCTTAGAAGTTGATATTGAAGATTTCGAAAAGAACGGCAGATCAAAACCTAGATATAACCCCTTCATGATTCCTAAAATGATCGCAGATATAGCCGCAGGTTATATTTCCATTCAATATGGTTTCAGAGGAATTAATTTTGCAACTGTTTCTGCTTGTTCCTCTGCTAGTCATGCCATTGGTGTTGCTTGTGATACAATTAGATTGGGCAAAGCAATTGCAATTGTTTCTGGTGGCTCTGAAGCGGCAATCACAACCACAGGTATAGGCGGGTTTAATGCAATGAAAGCACTGTCAGAAAGAAATGATGATCCCAAAACAGCTTCAAGACCTTTTGACTTAGACAGGAATGGTTTTGTCTTAGGCGAAGGAGGGGGAGCTTTAATCCTTGAAGAATATGAACATGCTAAAAAGAGAGGCGCAAAAATTTATGCTGAAGTTGGTGGCTCGGGAGCTACTGCTGATGCCTATCATATAACTGCACCTCATCCAGAAGGCTTAGGCGCCTCTGGTGTTATGAAAATGGCACTTAGAGATGCTAAGATGAATAGAGAAGAAATTGATTATGTAAATGTTCATGGTACTTCAACTCCACTAGGAGATATAGCTGAGACAAAGGCGATAAAAACTGTTTTTGAAGAGCATTCTTATAAACTGAACATTAGCTCCACCAAATCAATGACAGGCCATTTATTAGGAGCTGCAGGAGCTATTGAGGCAATAGCTGGAATATTGGCAATAGAACATGGATTTATTCCACCAACAATAAACCATTTTACGGATGATCCAGATATTGATAATAAATTGAATTTTACCTTCAATACCGCTCAATCAAGGACTGTAAATGCTGTATTGAGTAATACTTTTGGTTTTGGAGGCCACAATTCCTCAATTATTTTTAAAAAGTTGGTTTAAAAGCAATATTTTTGTCTAACCAATTCGCTTTTTGGTCGTATCTTCATAGGAACCCATTAATTTGAAGCGACTAAACTTACCCTCAATTCATTAGGATTCTAGGGTTTAATTATACTTACGGTATTTACCTAAAACTTTACTTTTTGAGATTTTTTATAAGATTTTATAATTTATATTTTTCTAAAGAAAAACAACTCGCAAAAAAACTGCGGTCTTTATTAGGCTTTACCCCTGTCAATATTGAATTGTTTAAGTTAGCTTTTTCGCACAAATCAAATGCGCCTGAAAAATCTTATACCATACAAAATAATGAACGTTTAGAATTTCTAGGAGACGCCGTTCTCGGGACAATCGTCGCTGAATACCTGTTCAAAAAATATCCGAATGGTAATGAAGGATTTTTAACTAAAATGAGATCCAAAATCGTCCAAAGAAAGGCACTAAATAGTATTGGCGATAAAATGGGACTTGACATGATTTTATCTGAATATAATAATACGAGATTGTCTAGATCCATGTTAGGTAATGCGGTTGAAGCTTTGGTTGGAGCTGTCTACTTAGAAAAAGGTTACGCCAAAACAAAAAAATTCATTGTACAAAAAATATTACGAAACTACATTGACGTCCATGAACTAGAGACTTTAGATGAGAACTATAAAAGTCAACTCTTGGAATGGTGTCAGAAGAATGGACAAATGGTTTCTTACAAAGTTGTTGCAAGGTATAAATTTGAAAAAAGAGATCGCTTCAAAGTCGCTGTTCTTATTGATGGTGTAAAAATTGCCATTGCCGATGACTTTAATAAAAAGAGTGCAGAACAAACAGCTTCCTCTAGAGCAATGATCTCTATGGGTATTTCAACCACTTATGAAAACAAAGTCAAAGAGCACTGATTTGGCTACCGGACTCAAGTCAAATAATTCAAAACTTCCTTTCCCCGATAATAAGCGTGTTGAATTGATGCAAGCTGGTGCGGCAGATTTGATCAATTGGTTGAATGACCAAATGAAAAATGGCCTGGCAAGTTTACCAACATATGGATCTGAGTTTTGGGAGACCATATCAAAGAGAATGGTTGACTCCAAATTAGCAGGTCTTAGTAACCGTATTTGGAAGATCTCCAATTTGATAGAAAATGAAGATGAATGGGAAGATTTAGTACTAAGTGAAATTTCTGAGCTTTACCTCTTATCCAACGCTTTAATAAATCTTGATAGCTTCTCGCAAGAAGAGCAGTTAGATTTTTTGAATGTATCGGGTTTTAACATCACCAAAAAACATCTTGAAAATAGTTCTATCATAAGTGATGATTGGAAAATTTTGTCAGTAAGAGAAAGTACCGAGGCTAAGATTAGATCTAGAAGAACATGGGTGCAAGGGATGCAAACTAAATTTATGGGTTTGCTCTTGGAATATGCATGGGGTAAACAGGGCTTTATGATTGATTGGAAAGCAGGTAGACAATTTAAGGGAGATCTTAAAATTTACCCTTCCTCATATCCAATGAGATTAATGATTGTCAATTATGTTCATTTAGAAACTGAAATCAAAACTTTTGCAGCTTATCCAGATTTAGAAAGTTTTCTGAAGTCTTATTCAAAAGCCATTTCACTGAAACCCATTATAAATAAATTTCCACTTTGCTTAAAGGATGTACAAATTCAAGCTAAAGATGAAAGCGTATTTGTTATTGACAAAGAAAATAAGTCCCTAGAATGCAATTGTGAAGCAAGCTTGAAATGGGGATTATTGGCCATTTCAGCTGGACATCCTATAAGACTTTTTGCTACCTGGGATGGACAAAGATTAGAACCACTCTCTGTTATTATAAATAATAGATTCATCTCCTTAGAATATTCTTGATGACCTTTTCAAGAGTTAAAGGCCTAAAATGGTCTATTTTTCTTCAAATTTTTAGGTATTTAATAGGTTCTTAAAGTTTAATTAACACTTTTTAACAAATGTTCTGCAATAGATGTTATAACTTTGGTGTTGTAACATTGAAAGTTCTTTTTGAGCTTTTAATAAATTAAATAATTTAAATTTCAAAACAGTTAATTATGAGTGCAACTGAATTTTATAGATACATAGACGATGTGAGTTCCCCATTGCAGTCATTTGCTTTAAGCTTGACCAAAAACATGGACGACTCCAAGGATTTGTTTCAAGAAACAGTATTCAAAGCCCTAAAGAATAGAGATAAATTTAGAATAGGAACCAATTTCAAAGCATGGATCATGACTTTGATGAGGAATACTTTTATAAATGAATATAGAAGGAAGAAAAGAAGTAGTGTAACTTCCGCTCCTTCAGATAGCCTTTACTTTACTCAGGCAACACCTGGGACAACAACAACCAATGACGGTATAACCAACATGGCTGTTGCTGAATTGATGGATATGCTTGAAAGTATTGATGAAAAATTAAGACAACCTTTTTGGATGTATTATCTTGGAATGAGCTATCAAGAGATTGCAGACGCCCTAGAGGCACCATTAGGTACAATTAAAAGCCGAATATTCTTCGCAAGAAAAGAATTGCAAGGAAAAGCACTAGCTGCTGGTTTAAGATAAACAATCCCATTTAACTAGCGTTACAAAATGAGAAGCTGTTTTTTTGATACAAACAGCTTCTCTTTTTGCAAAGATTAATTAAGATAATAATATGCGGATTGAAGATGAAATAAATCAGACGAAGCCTTTTAAAAGCGAGTGCCATAGGACTGCTGTTAACTTGATTTTTACTTCAAATTGGCTTGCAAGCAAGATCAAAGTTTTGCTCAAACCTTATGACATTACATTACAACAATACAATGTCTTAAAAATTCTAAAAGGGGCATCAAAACCTATCTCAACTTCTTGTATAAGAGGACGCATGATAGAACGAATGGCTGACACTTCAAGATTGGTAGAGCGACTTTGCTCAAAAGGTTGGGTTAATAGAGAAGCTTGCTGTTCTGACAAAAGATTGGTTGACATTACCCTGTCTCAAGAGGGAATCAATTTTGTAAATGATATCGAACAAAAGGTTGACATGTCAGCGATTATAGACCGCAACCTTGAACCAGCGGAAGCTAAATTATTGAGTGATCTTCTTGACAAAATGAGAGGCTAATTAATTAGTTTGACTCTGATACCTTCCTAGAGTTAATCCCTCAAGCCAAAACCAGAACTACCTTAAATGGTATAAATATTGTCTTATCCTTAGATATAGGCGTATTTCGTGAAATAGTAGCGAAAATTCGCTATAATCCTTTACTTATTCAAAATAATCCTATATCTTTAGCGAAAATTCGCTAATAATATTTAATTCCATTATCATGACAAAAAATCCGTCCAAATCTTTGCTAAACTCAATTCTAAAAGGTGGTGAATTTATCATCAAAGATTCTATTGCCAACGATACTTTTATTCGAGAAGACATCAATGAAGAACAATTGATGATCAGACAAATGGTTGAAGACTTTCTGAAAAATGAAGTTTTACCAGCAATGGATAAAATAGAAAAACAAGAGGAGGGTGTTACAGTTGGGATTATGCTTAAAGCTGCTGAGCTTGGATTATTAGGAACACATATGCCAGAGGAATATGGGGGCATGGAAATGGATACTAATACAAATACAGTGCTCTTAGAAGCATTTGGGCCTTCGGGATCATTTTGTACAACTTATGCAGCTCATACAGGAATTGGGATGTTGCCAATTTTGTATTTCGGCAACGAAGATCAAAAGAAAAAATATTTACCAGGTCTAATAAATGGAGTTTTAAAAGCTTCCTATTGTTTGACAGAGCCTAGTTCTGGTTCTGATGCACTAGCTGCTAAAACAACAGCAATTTTATCAGAAGATGGTAAGCACTACATTTTGAATGGACAAAAAATGTGGATCACAAATGCGGGATTTGCAGACGTATTTATCGTCTTTGCACAAGTTGATGGAAATAAGTTCACAGGTTTCATTGTTGAAAAAGGAGCTGAAGGAATGAGTTTAGGAGCAGAAGAGCAAAAATTAGGTATTAAAGGGTCTTCGACTAGACAAGTATTTTTTGAAGACACAAAAGTTCCTGTAGAATCTGTTTTAGGAGAAATCGGAAAAGGGCACTTGATTGCTTTTAATTCCTTAAATGCTGGAAGATATAAGCTTGGGGCATTAACTTCAGGAGGCGCTAAAGCCAGCCTTGACCTAGGCGTTAAATATGCCAATGAAAGAATTCAATTCAAACAACCAATATCAAATTTTGGTGCAATCAAATATAAGATTGCAGAAATGTCAACAAGGCTTTTCGCTTTGAATTCTGCACTTTATAGGGTGTCTAATTTAATGCAAGAAAATGTTGCCTCTTTGAAATCGGAAGGCAAAATGTATAGTGAAGCTAAACTTTTGGCAGCAGAAGAATATGCTATTGAAAGTTCAATCTTAAAAGTGGCTGGATCAGAAATTGGTTCATATATCGTTGACGAATCTTTACAAATTCATGGAGGCATGGGGTTCTCAGAAGAAAGCGATATTGCTAGAGCATATAGAGATATCAGAATCGCAAGAATATATGAAGGGACAAATGAGATAAACAGAATGCTCATTGTCGATATGCTTTTTAAAAGAGCTATGAAGGGAAAATTTGACCTTGCAGGTCCTGCTTGGGCAGTTCAGAAAGAATTAGCAAGCATGCCTTTAATGGATTTGCCGGAAGGTCCTTATGGCCAAGAGACCAAAGCAGTTGCAGATTTTAAGAAAGCAATTCTGATGGTTGCAGGAGCTGCGGCTAAAATGCAATTGGATGGCAAAATGAATTTAAAAGAAGAGCAAGAAGTTCTTATGAATATTGCGGACATGATGATTGATTGTTTCATGGCAGAATCCATGCTCTTGAGAGTCCAAAAATTGAAAGGCGTGGACAATAAGAAGGCCGATCAAGAGATCTATGAAGCCATGCTTAGAGTCTTTATAACGGATGCAAATGATCGTCTTAGAAAAAATGCAACGGATGCTGTTGTCTCTTTTGCAGAGGAAGATCTTATTAAAACATTCCTTTTAGGACTAAAACGATTTACGGCTTATCCTCCTACTAATGTAAAGAAGGATAGACGTCTGATTGCTGATCTTGTAATTGAAAAAAATGAATATTGCTTTTAATGTTAAGGGGAGAACAGTATGAAACACTGAATACCTCAAATAACATTTTACCAAAAGACAAGCTGATTTCAGCTTGTCTTTTGTTTTTGGAGGAGCTTTCAATCTTTTTGATATCTACTATTAGAAAAGCAATATTGATAGACTGATTATCTTTTGATACAAATCGAGGATTATTTGAACTTTTCGACCAATCCCAATAACTGAGCTTTAGCAAATTTATTCCTAAAATTTTATTAAATTTAAGGGAACAAGCAAAGCCTAAAATGCGCCATCTTTGTCGTATACCTAATTTCTACCAACTAAAACCAATTGAAAGATACCTCTATTGGCTTGCCTTTCTAATGTTCTTCTTTCAAATCAATACCTATTCTGCGATTGCAGAAACAAATTCTTCAGCAACAACGATTGTGGATACCATAGCTTGTGATCCAGGTTTTTATCAAACAATTGGCTTTGATGGTACCCTAGTGCGATATGAATATGACGGCATTGAATTGGGCTTTGAAATTATTGCGGTCTTTGGATTCCAGGTGAATGCAACTGCCTTCAATGTCTTAGATGGATACATGTACTGTATCGCAGCGGGTAGCCAAAATTTGATAAGATTTGATACAGATGGTAATTATACGGACTTTGGACCATTGCCCATTATAGGAAGTATTTATGTTGGAGGCTTTGATACTAAGGGCAATTATTATGTTTGCCAAGGAGGAGCAAACGAAGTTTATAAAATAAACGTAAGCACTTTAGTTGTTGAAAATTTAGCAGTTACAACAAACTTAAAATTTCGTGCTGCAGATTGGGCTTATGTGGAATCTACTGATAGATTCTATGGCGTAGGTGGCGATGATCTTTATGAGTTTAATCCAAATAATAATGCCGTAACAGCTTACCCCTTAACAGGATTAGAAAACGAATCAGCTGGTTTTGGAGGAGCTTTTTCCACTTCTAATGGAGGCCTTTTTGTTTCTAATAACGCTTCAGGGACTATTTACTATGTTGACATCAATAGTTCTCAGGCTTTACCAATTATTGGTGGGCCTTCTTCTGGGATTAATGATGGAGCTTCTTGCCCTTGTGCTTTACCTCCCTTTCCAGCTATTATTCCTGCAAATGATACTATATGTATTTCAGCTGGAGTGCCATACAATATACTAAGTAACGATTTATCTTCTCTAGAAGAAATTGACAACGGAAGTTTCAGTGTTATTTATCCTCCTTTGTTTGGGGATCTTACCTATGATGAGCAAACTGGAACAATAACTTATGAATCTGATGATCCTTCAGTGGAAGATTTTTTTATCTATGAGATATGTTTGGATTACATTTTAAATATTTGTGCTCAAGCAATTGTTGTTTTTAGACCGGATGTTTATTCCTCTTTCGAGGAAAGTATTTGTTTTGGGGATACTTTGATTTTTAATGGAGAAGAATATACGGAAGAAGGTTTTTACGAATTCAGTCATCCAGCATTCAATGGTTGTGATAGTATTGTTGAATTCAATTTGATTTTAAACCAACAAGCTTTTTTCGAACTTAATGAACAGATATGTGAACAAGATAGTTTTGAATTTAATGGCGGTTATTTTTTTGAAGAAGGGACTTACGAATTTGAACATACCGCCGCTAATGGCTGTGATAGTTTAGTAACATTTAACTTGTCAGTCAATTCAAATTATGAAAATAATGTAACTGGTTCTATTTGTGCAGGAGAATCTTTTATTTACGATGGAGAAGTATTTGATGAAGCTGGAACTTTTGAATTGCTATATCATACTGAGTTTGGTTGTGATAGTATTATCTATGTCGATGTGACGCAAAAAGAAGAGACTTTTGAAGACTTGAGTGCTAATATATGCGCTGGAGAAGTTTATGTTTTAAACGACTCCATGTATACAGAGGAAGGAAGTTATGTACAAGTCCTCATAGGGACCAATGGCTGTGATAGCACACTAACCTTTACTTTGAATTTGGATCCGGTTTATTTGTCAATCCAAGAGGAAGAAATTTGCGAAGGGGAAATTTTTACATTAGATGATGGTTCAACTTATAGTGAGACTGGTTCATACGATATTGTTTATGCCGCCTCCAATGGATGTGATAGTTTACTTTTATTGAATATAGTTGTCGAGCAAAAATATGAGTCCTATCAACAAGAAGAAATTTGTGAAGGGGATATTTATATATTAAACACAGGAGAAATTTTTAGCGAAGAGGATGTTTATGAAATCAATTACATTGCTTCAAATGGCTGCGATAGTGTATTGACCTTTGAACTGAATGTAAAACTTCACCAGGAACAAATCCTCGATGAATTCATTTGCAAAGGAGAATCATTTGCTGTTGGGGATTCTATTTATTCTAGTACTGGAAATTATTCAAACCTTTTTATAGCTTCAAATGATTGTGATAGCACAGTTTATTTGAATCTGATAGTAGGGGAGCATGCTACTCTTTATATAGAGGAAGAAATATGTGAAGGAGAAGTATTCCCTTTTGCAGGTATGCAGTTGACAACATCTGGCCTTTATGAGCAACTAGCATCTGCAAGCAATGGTTGTGATAGTTTAATAACTTTAAGCCTAGATGTTTTGGAAAATAAAAATAGATCAATTGAGGTTTCAATCTGTGAAGGGGAATCTTATACCTTAGGGGCAGATTCTTATTCTGAAACCGGAACTTATGAAGCACTCTTTATGGCTTCAAATGGTTGCGACAGTTTGGTAAGCCTGTCCTTAAGTATTGCTCCGAATTTCACAGAAGTATTAAAGGAAGAAATCTGTGAGGGAGATGAATACCAGATTAACAACATGTCTTTTAGCGAAACAGGATATTATGAAATATTCATAGAAGGAAATAATACTTGTGATAGTATTATTTATTTAGATTTGGTTCAACGTCAACATAAAAGCTTTGCATTTCAACAAAGCATTTGTGAAGGGGAAACATACCTTTGGGACAATCTTTCGCTAGAGGAATCAGGCATTTACATACAAGAATACTTAACATCATACGGCTGCGATAGTATTGTTACTTTGAGCTTAGATTTGGACCCTGTGTATTCTAGTAACATCATTGAAGAGCTTTGTGAAGGCGAATCAATTACTTTGGGAGGCCAAACCTTTTCAGTAACAGGTATTTATGAATTAAATTTACAGACTCAAATGGCTTGTGATTCTGTCATTACTTTGGATTTGACTGTCAATGAGCATGTGAGCACAAGTTTGGAAGAAATAATTTGTGAAGGAGAATTAGTTGAATTTGGCGGGATCTCTTATAGCAGCAGCGGCGTGTATCAACAGCAATTACAAAATTCAAAAGGTTGTGACAGTTTGGTTAGTTTAGACCTTATGGTAAACCCTGTTTATACTTTTAATTATCAAGAAGAAGTATGCAGTGGAGAAATATTTTCATTAAATGGGCAGGATTATAATGAGACCGGTCTATATGAAATTGAACTGCTGACTGTGGATGGTTGTGATTCGGTTTTGATTTTAGATTTGATTGTAAAAGACCATAAGATTACGGTTTTGGATGAGGTAGTCTGCATTGGTAGCACCTTTGCAGTAGGGGATTCTATTTATGACTCAGAAGGCTCTTATCAAAACATTTTTCCAGCAACAAATGGTTGTGATTCTATTGTTAATTTGAATTTAAGAGTAGAGCAAATATTTACTACAACAATTAATGAAGGGATTTGTCCAGGAGAAGTTTTGACACTTTTAGGAGAAGACTACATGGAAGAAGGAATGTATGAAATATTGATACAAGCATCAAATGGTTGTGATAGTCTTATAACTTTAAATCTCAACATCTTTGAACCAAGTAGCACAGACATACAAGCTACTATATGTGAAGGAGAAACTTACTTGTTTGACAATACAGCATATGCTGATGCTGGAACATATAGTCAAACATTGAGCAATCAAAATTTATGCGACAGTATAGTGAGCCTAACTTTGAAAGTCGAAGAGGTTTTTGAAACCAATTTGTTTCCCGAAATTTGCGAAGGAGAATCGTTTGAAGTCGCAGGAGAAGTTTTTACAGCGTCTGGAGAATATATAAACCTCTTGTCAGCAGAGAATGGCTGTGACAGTACCATTTATACTTCCTTGATTGTTCATCCACTTCCGTTTACAAATTTGGAAAAATTAACTTGCTTAGAAGAAGAACTTGGGACAGAAGTCAATGTATTTACTTCGGAGAATGGCTGTGACTCAACAGTTATAACAACTACTTATTTGCTTCCTCCAGACGAATGCTTTTTGCTTGCGGAAGTTATTGGAGAAACTTTAGATTGCGGTCTAGAAGAAGGGGCTTTCTTATTTGATATAAGTGTTGGTACTCCACCATTTATAATTTCTTGGTCTGGTGCAACAAGTGGGTCGATATTGGTTGACTCTTTAGGTGATTTTGAGTTGGCTAATTTGCTTATCGGCTTTTATGAATTTGAAATTATTGATGCGAATAATAATAGTATCCTCCTAAGTGCTGAAATTTTACAACACGAAAGTCCAGTCGTTTTTGCACAAGTTGCTCTGGCTTTTGGAGCCTATGATGTTTCTTGTTTTGGAGCGGCAGATGGATCAGCACTTGCTGTAGCCTCTGGTGGCAGTCCGCCTTATTCCTTTTATTGGTCGACTGGTGACACAGGTCCCGAAGTTTTTGATTTAGAGGCAGGGGAATATTCAGTAACGCTAGTCGATGCAAATAATTGCGAATCAATCACAGATGTTGTACTTAGAGCGCCTCCACCATTAAATTTAGATCTCATTATTTCAGAAATTGAATGTTTTGATTTAGAATCAGGTTATATTCAACTTGATCCAATTGGAGGAGTACCCCCATATTCTTATAGTATTAATAACGAACCTATGCAGTCTTCCAATCAGTTTGACTTCCTAACAGGTGGAACCTATAATTTGTCTGTTTTTGATGCAAACGATTGCTTGATTGAAGAAACAGTTTGGCTGCAAGTTCCGATTGCAATAGATGTAGAATTGGGAGAAGACATTTATATTGCATTGGGGGAAGGGGCAGATTTTCAAGCCTTGCTCAATGTACCAATTTCAGAATTAGATTCAATTTCCTGGTCTGAAAACCTTGAGACGGATTGTGAAGATTGTTTAGATCAAGTTGTTTATCCAGTCATAACAAGTTCTTATACTATTACAGTTGATGATGTTAATGGCTGTTCTTCTACAGATAAAATTACCATTCATGTAGACAGAGACCAAGATGTTTATATTCCAAATGCTTTCACTCCAAATAAGGATGGTGTTAATGATGTCTTCATGATTTTTGGAAACGAGAACGCGCCGCCAAAAGTTAATTCCTTTCACATTTATGACAGATGGGGAAACGAACTTTTTGAAAGAGAAGATTTTTTAGCGAATGATCCTACATATGGATGGGACGGCACCTTCAGAGGAGAACTTCATAATCCAGGTGTATTTGTTTACTATGCCATCATTGAATTTTTTGATGGGCAACAGGTGCTTTATAAAGGGGATGTGACTCTTTTGTATTAGAGGTCTTCAGAAGTAAGCCCAAAAACGCCAGAGGCGCGATATTATTGTAGCCCAGTGTGTAAACACTGGGAACAGGAAATGAGCTGAATTCATTTGGCGTGATTTTTTTAACGACTGACTGATTTTTTGCTTTAGCAAAAATGAAAGTCCGGTGGACTTTCAAAGGAAGGACCCTCGAAGGGAAACAAATGGCTTTCGAGGATTATGTGGTTTTCCAGCTCTTTCCGCTAGAAACGAGGTAAATAATTTAAGTTAGGCAACTATAAAAAGTTGATTTTTAATTATTTAGGTTTTATCTAACAATCCCTGTATTAGTAGAGGGGCTTTTTAATCATTGCTTATTTTTTGTTCTTCAATTCTTTTTCAAATTCCAATCTCAATTTTAAAATTTTCATTTGTTTTTCAATCAAAGCATTCGATTGAAAACTAAACACCCGGATTGTGATCAATTCAGACTTCAGGTCATAATAAAAATGAGGATTGCATTTTAAGATCATCTGTTCAAATAGTTGAAAAAATAAATCTTTCTTACTTAATTTTTGTTGATCAAGATGTGCTGAAAGAATTTCAGAATAAAATTGTACAGCTTTGGGAGGCCAGTTAAAATTTTTAGCACAAAATAAGTGAACCATCCTATGGTCAAACCGATGTGCATCGTCGTTGTATAGCAGATTGAATTCACCGCTTAATGCCTTCGCTGGCAATAGATCTAGAATAGGTCTCCAATTACATAAAGGGAAATCTCCAATTCGATACATTTTTATCAAGGCATTTAATAATGGCTTGTAGCGGAATTCAGATGCTGAATAGATCATAGCTTGCACGATTAATTCATCATAGAAACCAAGACTTTTAACTGTATTTAAAAAATCATCAAGGCCCATTTTAAAATATTGCGAAAATAATATTTCTGGAGAGCAAATGGCTAGTGCATGATAAAATAGATTTTTGTCAAAGATCTTGTCTCTACTTTTAAAACGGCTGAATGGTAAGCTGCTTTTCGGGATTATTGTTTTTAAATTTTCAATTTCTTTTTCATTCACATGAATCTCTTCCTCAGAAACGATTAATATTTTTGAAACTTGTTCACTGATATTTTTTGTAAAAGTACTTTCTTGATAATGCATCAATAAGTTACTACATACACCAAAGCTCTGTTTGTTTTTTTGTCCATGAAGTTGCTCGAGGATGTTCTTAAATTCATCATCAAATGCTGGTTCAAGGTTTAAGAAATCATCTAGCAATGCTTTCCAGAATTCATGAGAAAATTTATCCAAATTAATAGTTAAGAAAATAAGCGCTTCCGTTTGGTTTTTTTTGAGCCAGAGTAATAGGATCTGTTTTTTCTCTTCTGCAATTTTTGTTTTAGTAATATCGTCTTCAGGATTTTCTAGGCAGTATATCCTCCAACTAGGATGTTGTTTGGCAAGCCAATAAAATCTATCTTCAAGTCCCTCTTTGATTTCAAAATATAAGTTTGAATCATTTTTTAAGGCTTGCATAAGTTTAGGTAGATGCTCCGTAGGGAAGCTGATATCCTTTTCTGAAAGTTTTTTAAAAACTTCGGGTAATAGTTTTTCGTAGCCTTTGTACTTCAGCATCACCCCAACTTGCTTGGATAAATTTGCAGAGGCAAATGTCGCTCTTGTAGCAATACTAGGACTAGTATCGCCAGCCCAATTCTCACATTGAAAACCAACCGCTTTCATTTTGTTCCAAAGGGCTATGGCGTCCAATACTACCAAAGAAGCTTCCTTTGTTGTGTCAATACCAAAGCGTTTCATAATAGCCTTATGGCTCTCGCTCAATTGACTATTGTTAGTTCCAAGTAAGGCAATTTGCCTAAGATCATCCCACACTAGATTTATTTTTTTCAAAGTTAAGGATTTCCTCCATGGCAGCCCAAATAAATTGCTTTCGTGCTGCGATGAGTAGCTTTACTCTCCCAAAAGCCTGCCTCAAGTTTAGTAAAACCAACATCCGACATCTGACATCCGATATCTCCCATCTGACATCCGGCATCTCACATCCGGCATCCGACATCCGACATCTCACATCTCACATCCGACATCTCACATCTCACATCTCACATCCGACATCTCACATCTCACATCTCACATCTGACATCTGACATCTGACATCTCACATCCGACATCTGACATCTCACATCCGAATCTAACAACCAACAACGCCCAACCAAAATGCAACCCTCCAAATTCTCTCTTGTATTTACTATCAAACACATTAATCATATTTCAATAATTAAAACCAAATAGTATGAAAAATTATATTTATTTATTAAGCATGGCAATTATCTGTTTCTCCTGTGATTCATTGGATTTTATAGAAGGAATGGGGCCAATAGTTGAACAGGAACTAGACCTGAAAGAATTTAGTAAGATATCTAATGATTGTTCTTTGGATGTTCACATTTCTGAAGGAACAAGGCAAAAAGTTATTGCCAAAGGACATCAAAATATCATTGACAGAGTAAGAACATCAGTTATTAACAACGAATGGTCAATTGATCTTCAAGAAGGTTCATATAGAAACTTCAAATGTGAGATTTTTATTGAAATGCCAAATTTGGAGCTAGCAAAAGTTGATGGCTCTGGTGACATCAGTATCGAAAACTTTACTGCAGAAAGTCTACACTTGCACATAGACGGATCTGGAAACATCACTATGGATGAAGGCTTGACGAGCTCTGAAGAATTAATTGTTGAGGTTGATGGTTCAGGAGAAATCTACATCACAGATTTAGATGCTAAAGATGTAAAGGTAGATATTGATGGCTCGGGAGACATAACTTTGAGAGGTACTTGTGATTTTAATAAAGTGAAGGTTTTTGGATCTGGTGACTTTAGAGGGTTTGCCTTAGAAGCTGAGGACTGCGAGATAAAAGTTAATGCTAGTGGAGATTCTGAGGTGAATGTGATAGAAGATTTAGAAGTTATCATTGAAGGATCAGGTGATGTATATTATAAGGGGAGTCCAGATGTAAATCAAAGAATAGATGGTTCTGGCAGGTTAATCAATGCCAATTAATAGATACACGTTCGTTATTTATAAAGACATTTGGCGACTACATTAGGTTGTTCCACCAAATGACTTTGAACGCTAATAGGCTGCTCCTGTTGGCGTTTTTTCTTTTTATACTTGAGAATCAAATATAAATGCTTTCTTTTTCTCTAAAAAGGAGAGATATCAATAGCATGATACCTTTGGTTTTGCTGTGAAAAGACCTATCTTTGCGACTGTTTTGGGGGAACCCCGAAATTTTAGCAAATTCAATCATTTTAATTCGGTATACAAACCTTAATTTTTATGTCAAATAAAGGTCAAATTAAACAAATCATAGGTCCTGTAGTGGACGTGAGCTTCAGTGGAGAAGACGCTGTATTGCCAGAAATTCTTAACGCCCTTGAGGTGACACGAGCAAATGGTGAAATACTTGTTCTTGAAGTACAAAAGCATCTTGGAGAAGATTCAGTTAGAACCATCTCGATGGATTCAACTGACGGCTTAACAAGAGGTATGGCTGTACTTGATACTGGTAAAGCAATTGCAATGCCTATTGGGAATGCAATTAAAGGTAGATTATTCAACGTAGTTGGAGAAGCTATCGATGGTATTGGTAAAGTAGAGAAAGGAGACAACGCTAGACCTATACACGCAAAACCACCTTCTTACGAAGATCTTTCAACTGAAAAGGAAGTTTTGTTTACTGGTATCAAAGTAATTGATTTGATCGAGCCTTACCAAAAAGGTGGAAAGATTGGATTGTTTGGTGGTGCCGGTGTGGGAAAAACAGTACTTATTATGGAGTTGGTAAATAACATTGCCAAAGCATATGAAGGGATCTCAGTTTTTGCTGGAGTGGGAGAGCGAACTAGAGAAGGAAACGATTTGCTTAGAGAATTCTTAGAATCTGATGTTATCAACTATGGTGAAGCATTCAAGCACTCTATGGAAGAAGGTGGATGGGATTTATCAAAAGTAGATCTTAAAGCACTTGAAACTTCAAAAGCAACATTAGTATTTGGACAGATGAATGAGCCTCCTGGTGCGAGAGCAAGAGTGGCACTTTCTGGTCTTACAGTAGCAGAATATTACAGAGATGGTGATATGAACGATCCTTCAGGAGGAAAAGATATCCTATTCTTTGTTGACAACATATTTAGATTTACTCAAGCAGGTTCTGAGGTGTCAGCACTTCTTGGACGTATGCCTTCTGCAGTAGGATACCAACCAACTTTGGCAACAGAGATGGGTCTTATGCAAGAAAGAATTACATCTACAAAAAGAGGTTCTATTACATCGGTACAAGCAGTATATGTTCCTGCGGATGATTTAACGGATCCAGCACCAGCGACAACTTTCGCTCACCTTGATGCAACAACTGTATTAAGTAGAAAGATTGCTTCTCTAGGTATCTATCCAGCGGTGGATCCTTTAGATTCAACTTCTAGAATTCTTGATCCTGCAATTATTGGAGAGGAGCACTATAACTGTGCTATCAAAGTTCAGCAAATCTTACAGAGATATAATGAGCTTCAAGATATCATCGCCATTCTTGGTATGGAAGAACTTTCTGAAGAGGATAAGTTGGTTGTACACAGAGCAAGAAGAGTACAAAGATTCTTGTCTCAACCTTTCCACGTAGCAGAACAATTTACTGGTACACCGGGAGTTTTGGTTTCTATCGAAGAAACGATCAGAGGTTTTACAATGATCTTAGATGGTGAAGTTGATGAGTATCCAGAAGCTGCTTTCAACCTTAAAGGTAATATGGATGAAGTTATTGCTACTGGTAAGAAAATGCTTGAAGAAGCTGCTGCTGAAGCATAAAATTGTTGATACGGTTATTTGTTGATTTGTTTATAAGAATCTATGGAAAATATAAACGAATAACCAAATAACCAATTGTTGTATAAATTTAAACTGTATAATGAATATTGCAATATTAAGCCCTGATAAGGAGATTTTTACTGGTGAAATCACTTCTGTAAAAGTACCAGGTATTGGTGGACAGTTTGAAATTCTTAATGGTCACGCAGCAATCGTGTCTTCATTAGGCATTGGCCAAGTAAGGGTAATTAAGAAAGGAGGTGAAAAGATGACTTTCGATATTGAAAAAGGATTTATAGAAGTGCTAAACAATGAAGTTTCACTTATCGTACAAGGGATAAAAGAAGAATAATATCATTTATATTCTGCATTGCCTCATTAGATTTAGGAATTATTTGATTGTAAGGAAGGCAAAAAACGCAGACATAGCCAAAGCTATGGCGAGTATTTTTAACACAGCTTACGATTAAATAAAACTAAATATTAGTTGAGAATGCAAATTTAAATGATAACTATCAAAACAAAACGACTATACTTAAGAGCTCGATGTATTTTACATCGGGCTTTTTTTGTACCTAACTACTTCATTAAAGTCACATCCCCACTTAGCACTTCTTCACTTCCATCCAAGTATCTAATCTTAAACAAATAGACATAAATACCAGGGTTCAGTTTTTGATCCTTACTAAGACCATTCCAACCATCATTTTCTTCATTCACTTCTATAGATGCTGCCTCATATTGCAACATGCCCCATCTATCATAAATTTGCAACAAAGAGATCTCTTCAATAGAACAATTCCCAAAGAGCGTAAACTTGTCATTGATCCCATCTCCGTTTGGAGAAAATGCTGAAGGGATGTAATGGTTTTTTTGAAGCGGAGATTCAACATCTATGTAGTGATCTGATTCGCATCCGTTTTCATCTAATGTCGTCAATTTGTATTGACCAGGATTGTATCCTAGTATTGTTGGATCAGGGCATTCATCACAGCTTAATAGTTCACTTGGAGACCATTGATAATCTTGTAAGGACTGATCGGATTGAAAAGATAATTGTATTGGCTTACATAAATCTTGCTGTTCAGTAATACTCAAGTCAACGATGACAGCTGGAAATATTTCTACATATACCGAATCAATGCTGAAGCAACTATCTCTTTCCGCAGTCACATAAAATACTCCTGAATAATCTAAACTGATTTCCTCCAATTGAATTAAGGAACTTTCCGCATAAAATCCATTTGGTCCATTCCAGGTATAAGTAGCTCCTTCTATTTGAGTGGCGTCTAGATAAATTGTACTTGTATCATGTATACAGTAAGAACTAGGGGCAACAGCTTGAATTTGTTCTAAACCTAAAGGGACAAAAAGTCCGAAAGTTCCAGGTATTTGAGAACTGCAAGAAGCATTATCTACTCCCTTCACGCATAAGCCAGTATAAAGTCCAGGAGGTAGCCCCTGAATGTTTAAAATTCCTTCATCTGATTTTATTAAGAATGGTCCTTGTGGCACATCATCTAATAGATAGCTTACAGCGTAAATTTGATCCTCTGTCAATTGATTAGAATAAATAGAAAGCACTCCATCACTTTGAGAAATGCAATTGACAGGTTGATTTATTGTTATTTCGCTGTCGCTCAAATCAAACTCGATAATATTAATACAGCTTGAATCAGAAAATACATTTGTGGTTGGATCGTCTGATAAAATTGAACCGCCAAATTCTGCAGGCACCTGTAGATAAGCCTGATTACAAAATCTTTGTTCTTCTCTAGGATTTTTTACGATAACTGAAAATGTGCTAATAGAATTTGCTTCTTGTTTAGCATTCTTATAATGCAGTATCTCTGTTCCAATCCCAGTGCCAGGACTCGGTGCTACATGGAGAGGTTGAGCAGGTATAATCTCAACAATCTCCATTCCGGGAGGAAAAGTATCACTAAATATTAATTCATCGAAATACCTTTCAGCATTATTACCCAATTTAAAATCAAATTGAATAAATTCATCCGCACAGGTAATATTTTCCTTCGCAATAGTCTTTTCGAGAAATAGCGTATATGGGCAAGAGCAACCATCTGCTCCAGATGCCTTTGGCCCTTCACCTATAAAGCTTGTTTCTCCTGTTGTTTTATTAATACGTACTAATTTCTTTTGTTGTAAAACTGGACCGGGAACGATAGAACCATAGCCATATAAATCTCCACTAGTATCAAAAAAAAGTGCGCCAATATGTATAATTATATTCGGATCAGTAGCGGCAATTACCTTTGTCATCCCAAATTCAGGACTAGTATAATCTGCATTAATGGTCAATAAATGGCCTTGACTCGAAACAGGAGAATTAGGAAAACCACCTGATGGCCATGCTCTTTGATATGTATAGATGGTAGTTGGATCAAAAGGGTCGAAGGCAAAATCATCTATAGGAATTTCAGAAATACCTGTTAGTCCAGTAGAAGGATGCCAGGTTCTTTGGACTTCAGCAATTTTCTGAAAATCATTTGTAACATCATAAAAGTATAAAGTAAAATTTGTTCTTTCATCAACAGCATAAATTCCAAACTTATTGACATCTCCAGCTCCTGTCGTCCATATTGGGATACTTTCTTCCTTGCCTATGGCTTCAAAACTTCCATCAGACTTCAATCTGATGATATCAGTAGTGAAACGATCAACAGCGTACAAAAAGCCATCCCTATTATTAAAACCAACGGAATTAAAAACTACCCCAGAGCTGACCAACTCTTTAAAGCTGACAAAATTACCGTTAAAGTTTATTTCATGTGAACGTGTTGGTGGTTCACCTTTTGTGTAAAGTGAAATGATAAAATCACCATTACACGGAAAGGTCTGAGCCAACAAGTGAAGCTGAAAGTTCAGAAAAATGAACAGAATGGTTAATGTAGCCGTTTTGAATTGCATTAAGCCCTTAAGACGAGCAGTAATCTTACTTAGTAACAGGACAGGACAAAACATTTTAATAAGAGTAAAGGCTGAGTAATTGCAAGCTAAAAGGAAAAACACATCTTTTCTGCTAATAAGTGCATGTGTTTCTGAAGCTTGAAGAAGG
>CALIIW010000243.1 GCA_938018185.1 uncultured Saprospiraceae bacterium | reverse complement strand
GCGCAAACAACGTAAAGTTTTATTAAAAATTGATATTCAGTTTTTAAACAGCCAGCTAGATCAATCAGAAATCTAATTCTTCGTTTTCTTCAGGCGTTTCTGTTGAACTGGCAGAGAGTTCTTTTTGTTCTTGCCCTAGTTTTTTACTTGATTCATTTGACACAATTGTGGCTTCTGCTGATGTTGTTATTGCTTGTTTTATTTCTGCTGCTGCTAATCTTTTTTCTTGGACTAACCCTACAATAGCAGATATGTCATCTTGTAACCCTTGTGATTCGTCGGCTAAATCATTTAGTAGGTCATCTGAAACTCCTAGGGTTTTTGCGATTTTATTTAGTTTCTCATCCATGATACTTAAATTATAGCATATTACTATGACAAAATCAAAAAGCTGAAGAAACCCCATGTATTATAAAGTGTAGTTTTTATATTTTTTCTTGACTTTTATCTTTCTTTTATTATAATTATATCATGGAAGCTCCAGTAATATATAAACCTTCTTTTGTGGAAAACCCCGATGAAGCCTTTTTGACTTTAAAGAATGAACTGCAATGGGAAAGACGCGATGATGCTCCTCGTAGTGAGTACTATGCTAATGATACCCCAGTCGATTATACTTATGGTCGCGGTATGGGAATTAGAACATATTCGCCTCAACCATGGCATTCTATTATGTTAGACATTAGGGCTAAATTAGAAGATGAATTAGAAACAATATTAGATGTTTGTTTTTTAAATATGTATTTTAATGCTTCTGATTGGTTGGGGTGGCACGCTGATGATTCTCCGACTATGGATGATACTCGCCCTATTGTTACCGTTAGTTTAGGGGCTGAAAGGGACATTCAATTTAAAAGATTTAAAACCGGTAATTCTGAAGCTGAATCTCTAACTTTAGAAAATGGTTCCGCAGCTATTATGTTACCCAGAATGCAAGAAAAATGGATGCACAGAATTCCTAAAGTTGGACATAAAGTGGACACCCGCATCTCTCTCACTTTTAGAGGTTTTGTTAATCAATAGATGATAATGCAAATAATTTGAATGATATCAAATTACTATTAGTGTTTTAAATATTAATCATCGGAAATAGCAATTAAAAATTTTTTATTTTTTGTTTAAAATTATGCCCTTTTATTGTCAAGTCCAAAACTCTTTCAGAATTCTTAGCTGCTATTTTACTTATTACTTTATTTTTGAAAAAAGGGTTTTTAACTTGTAAGATCAGGCCATAATCTAAAGACTCTTTATCTTGAAAATAGTTTTCTACAACTCCTAATATTTCAACCCCAATAACTTTGCTGTAAAAATTAATTTGAGAATCTAAGTAACTTCCATCTGGATTTTTAGCTTGAGAATATGATTCAACATCATATTCTTCACTGTGTAAATGGTAATCAGGCATTCTCCCTCCCCAGACAAAAGCCTCTTTTTCAAAAAGAACTAATTTTTTAAACATAACTAAATCAAAGAGAGCCATATATTTGGCATAACCTTCTTTGAAGGTTAAATCAGCTCCAAATAAAATGTTTCCATTAGGATTATGAGTATCACATTTTCCATTATTGGTAATATCTTCCCAACTTTTTCCTATTATATCATTTTTGTTAACAGATATAAAAGTTGAAAAACCAATAGGTTCATTATTCACCAAAGCAACACTTATGCCACTAGGGAAAATATTGAATCTAGATTCAATATTTTCTTTAGTGGCAGCTTTATCTTTCCAAGTGTTTTCCTGTAATTGACAATAAATGGGAATATCTTCTTTTTTAAAATTGCGGGTAGTGAACGTATCCATAGAGGTTTTTAATTATTCCAATTATTTCAACAAAAACTAAAGAAAAGTATTAAAGAAGCCGAAAGAACTACTAAAGAAAGGGAAACATGATTAAAAATAAACATTTTAGAAACGGCATTATTGCGCTAGCAGGAGTGGGCCTTATTAGCCCTAATCTAGACCTAACTTTGAGTCTGATCCCTATAATTGGAATTTTGATATGGATTCAGGTTGCCCTATTTTTGAGAAATGAAAATATCAAAGATAGAATTATTGTCTTGTTTCATCTCTCTTTTGGCTTAACAGCTTTGGGAACTGTTGTTTTAGCAGCCGAGTATGTAATTTATGATTTCCCAGAGATCCCTTTCCCTAGCTATGGGGATATTCTTATTTTGGCAGGTTATTTTGGCGTAGCTTTTTCCTCTTTGCGGATTGGAGAAATTAGAAAGCATTTTTCTAAACTAAGTAATTTGACTGACGCATTTTTGCTTTTTGCTTCAATTTTTGCCTTGCTTTTGATTTTTTATTCAGATTACCTTTTGAATCCAAATTTTGATTCAACTAGAAAAATTTATTCTGTTAGTTATTTTACAGCTAATGCACTTCTTATTTCTGGTATTTTCTTTATGAATGTTGGAATTAAGAAAAATAGCACAGCTTTTTGGTTGCTAATAATGGGTTTTCTTGGAGCCACCATTGAAACGTTGTTCGTGCTCAAGGCCTCCAATATTACATTTTTAGATCCCATCCGATTGATTCCTATTGGATTTTTAGCCTATTCGATGGCTATGACTTCACCAAATGTTAAAATGTTTGCAAAGCCAGTTGTCCTACCAGCGGATTCAAGGTTTTATATTTGGAAAATAAGCTGTATAGCAATATTTTCACTTTTAATTGCGTCCGTTAATTTTCCAACTTTAAGCGCCGTTTATCTATTGGTCGGAATTGCGGTAACTGCCGGTCTAACAGCTAAATATAAGTTTGCCTTCTCTTTAAATGATGAATTGCAATCTTATAATGGAATTCAGGAAGCTTTTGTCAAGAAGCTTTATACGGCCACCAGACATGAAGACATTGATAATCTGTTGAAGAATAGTTTGGCTGAACTGTTCTCTCCTTCAAAACCTTGGATTGCGACAAGTGAAAAAGAATATGAAATGATCAACTTACAAACAGAAAAATCATTATTTAAATCGAATAATGATTTCGCTAAAATATTTATTAACATCGAAGAAAGTTCTATTGATGATAAAACCCATATTGCCATTAGCCAAATGGTTGAAACCGCTGGGCTTGCAAAAGCAAACTTTCATATTAGGAAAGCTATTATTTTAGAGCAAAATGAGTCAAGGTGGAATTTCCTTACTCAAAGCTCTTCAGAAGCTGTTCTTCTTGTTAATAAAGAAAATATTATTGAAACTTTTTCGCCGAATGCAAATCGGATTATTGGGGAAACTCGTTCAATTGATTTTATAGAAATTTTTGGAGTTGATATTCAAGAAACGGTTAACGTCGAAGTGGAAATTAAGCATAATGATAAATATTTTTCTGTAGTGGGTAAAGCTACAGGGGGCTTTGGCATTAAAGATGCCTCAGATTTTGTAGTGTGGGTTAAAGATATAACAAACACTGTGCTTTCTGAGAGGTTCGATTCTGTAACCGGTCTTGGAAACTATAACGAGCTGGAACGTAGATCTTGGCCTGATAAAGGAACGCTTGTATTGGTAAATATTAAGAATTTCCGCCAATACAATGACTCTTACGGTTTTAGCATTGGGAACAATATTCTCTTTTTAGTAGGGGAAAGAATTAAAGATATTTTTCGATCTAAAGAATCTACCTCTATCTTTAGAGGGACAAATGATGAATTCATCATTTTGATTAAAGACTCTCATATCCCCTTAGAGAGCATTAACACTAGGATGAACACTTTGTGTAGTGAAACACTTGCAATCTTTGGAGGCGAGCTATTGCTCGATATTAATGCTAATATTGCTGTTGTTCATTTTGAAAACCAAACATTAGAAGAAGTTGTGCGAAACGCTGACACTTCTTTGGGCTATGCTAAAAAACAGAATCCTCAATCTGGTCAAAATGTTGTACTTTATGAAGAAAAGATGCAAGTTAATGTAAAAGAAAACCTTGAATTGGGGATTAGTCTACAAAAGGCATTAGAAGATCCAGAAAACTCTGGGTTAGAAATCCATTTTCAGCCAATTATTAAAGTTGAAGATGATTCCCTCTATGCTCTAGAAGCTTTAACCAGATGGAAAAAAGAAGATGGCTCTTTTATTGCAACTCCTGATGTGTTCGTTCCTTTGGCAGAGAGGATGGGAATTGCTCATAAACTAGATATGTTCGTTGCCGTAGAAGCTGCTACAAAGATTAAAGAGCTTAGAAAGATAAACCCCGATGTTAGAATGCAAATGAATATTTCTCCAGTAGGCCTTACAGGAGAACATCTTCATGAAATGGGAAGTAAAATCAAAAGCATTCTAGGCAAAGCGGAAGGTGTTGTGTTAGAAATAATCGAATCAACATCCAATATTGATGATCTAAAACCAACTTTTGCAACTTTGCGAGATTATGGGTTTGGAATTAGCATTGATGATTTTGGTAGCGGTGAATCTAATTTGCATAGAATTTTGGAATTCCCAGCGACCCAAGTTAAATTCGCCGGAGAGTTCGCCGATTCAATCACCAGCAATATTGAATTCATGTCTTATCAAGTAGCTTCACTCAAGGCGAAAGGGTTTTCAACTGTAGTTGAAAAAGTGGAAAATGAAGAACAACTTGCCTCTTTTAAACAAACTGGGATTGATCATGTTCAAGGATGGATCTATGCTAGAGACATGAATTTTTCAGATATCCAAAGTTGGATGATGCAAGAAAATGTTATGAAAATACCTTCGTGATTTACGAAGATTTATAAAAAAATAAGGAATAAAGAAGATAACCTATGTATAAACAAAACTCAACTACTATTTGGACGGCATTCAAAAAGGATATTTCCCATAGAAGTTTTGTGTCATCTTTGTTATCTTTTCTTGTAATAGGTTGGGTCTTTTATGTTATTGGACCTTTCAATGAAATAATAAGAGTCTGGATAATTTCTTTACCATATTCTTCAAATACTGGAATCGCAAGATTGCTGTCTATTCCTCTTGCTTTTGCAACGACTTTCTCACTTCAGTTCTTCGGAGGTTCTTTAATTGCGTATGGGTTTGATCTACCCAAGACAACCCGATTGCTTAAAAAATTTTTACATTCTAGATGTATAAAAATAATAAAGCGGTCTTATACTGAATTGAGTATCATCAAAAAAGCATTAGCTTCTGTTATTTTAGGAACAACTATAGTTATTCTTTGGGAACAGATCGTAACAGGTAAGACTGGTTTTAAAGAATTAAAACCCAATATAATACTTTCTTCTTTCATTATGGCTTCTTGGGTGACGTGTTTATCTGCAATTATTTCAATTGTTACAGTGCTTATGGAAGCTAGTAATATTGCAGATAAACACATTATAAGGTTCTCTAATTTTATTTCAAATCCGATCACATGGGTAATCATTATTTTTGCAGCAACCTTAGCATCTTATTTCAAAAAACACCTCAATAAAAAAGTATCAGATTTTAGAATCTAGACTTTAAAACAGTTCCTCTAGGATGCAAGTAACTTCTTCGCAAATTATTTCATCTACTGTTAGGATTATCAATTCATCTTCAAGATCATGTAAAGCCAACCATTCCATCCCTTGAAAATGAAAGAAATCTTCATCTTGA
>CALIIW010000242.1 GCA_938018185.1 uncultured Saprospiraceae bacterium | reverse complement strand
GATCCCGTTTCCGCACATACCGTTTGCGTATTTAAATAATCTGCTGTTTCTGGATGATAAGCCAATGTCAATATTAAGTCGTATTCACATCCATTTGAATCCATTACTGGGAAAGTCGTTGTTGTTTCTGAACTCACTGTGTAATCTTCTTCTGTTCCATCACCATCTGTATCGATGGACCAAGTGTATGATCCTGTTTCAGTACATACCGTTTGCGTATTTAAATAATCTGCTGTTTCTGGATGATAAGTCAGAGTTAATACTAAATCATATTCGCAGCCATTTGAATCGAAGACGTTAAATGTCGTTGTTGTTTGTGAACTTATGGTGTAATCTTCTTCCGTTCCATCTCCATCCGTATCGATAGACCAAGTGTATGATCCCGTTTCCGCACATACCGTTTGCGTATTTAAATAATCTGCTGTAACATCATAATATTCTAAGGTTAATAATAAATCGTATTCACAACCATTTGAATCCGTTACTGGGAAAGTCATCGTCGTTTGTGAACTTACTGTGTAATCTTCAGTCGTTCCGTCACCGTCTGAATCGTAAGCCCAAGTGTATGATCCTGTTTCGGTACATACCGTTTGGGTATTTAAATAGTCTGCTGTTTCTGGATGATAAACCAATGTTAATACTAAGTCATATTCGCAGCCATTTGAATCAAATACATTAAAGGTCTCTGTTGTCTCTGAACTCACTGTGTAATCTTCAGTTGTTCCATCTCCGTCTGAATCGTAAGCCCAAGTGTATGATCCTGTTTCTGTACAAATTGTTTGTGTATTGGCATAATCTATTGTTGCCGACTGCACCATTACAGTTTTACTACATACAGACTGTATCGAACCTCCCGTTACGGCCTTGACTATGGTTACTTGAATCTCAAAAGTACCTGGACCAGTTCCAGTATTTACCTCAACAGTTGAACCTGTTACAGAACCATTGATACTTGCTGTTGTATTGTTGCCAACAATTTCCCAAAGTAAAGTATGGGCAGGATCATCGGTAGTTGCTGTATAAGTAAGGACTTCACCACTACAAACCAGCAAGGATCCAGTAACATCACATTCAGGTGGAGACACTACAGCGGTGGCAGAAAGTTGAACTTCTTTATTACCACAACCAGACAATGAACTATCAGGTGTTGAACCAGCACCAGAACATACTGCAACTGTGCAAGTATTACAATTATCGACAAACATATGATACGGACTACCATTAATTTCTGTGGCCGAACTTCCAGCTCCCCAAGTACCTTGGCTAGCAATATGTGCTCCCCAAGCTAGTACAATAACACCATCACCTGTAGAAGGAATATTTACATCATCAACTTGAAAACAAATCTCTAAAGAAGAAGATGTATTTGACCCGTTAAGATCTCCTTCTGACTGATATTCTAATGCAGAAATAGTTCCATTATAAATTGTCATTTCTCTATCAATCGAAGCTTCGTTATTAAAAGTATTCGTAGGTTCATTTGCAACAGGAGAACCTGCAGAACTTGGAGCTGGAATAGCAAATGTTGAGACACTCGGTGTTTCATTTTCAAGTTGAGTCTCATCCGTAGGGTCAATTTCTTCATGTGAATGTCCAAAAGAATCATGACTTCCTTCTCTATCATAGGAAGTTAAAAAATCTAAGGCATGTTTTCCACCATGTTTTATATCCCATCCGATGGTTACACAATAATTTTCTCCATCTATCAATCCGGAAATTTCTAATTGATAAGGTATTGTAGTACATTCTGTATAATGTGCTTTTTGTTCATTGACATTACCAGTAACCCAATTAACTGGGTCATTAATAGATCCTAATTTCCCATTTGCTGCTTGTTGTAATTTATCAATGGATTGCGCATAACTTGCAACTAAAATAAACATACAACAGATTAAGAGAATTGGTTTTTTTGATGCAATTGTTTTCATGGTTAGTTAAACTTAAAATTTTGGAATAGGTATTTTGTTATGATTTTGGAATAAATCATTTCTAGGATAGATTGAAGAATTGAAATTGTGAACAGCCCCTAGTAAAGAGACTGTAATACTCAGCTTTTATAATATGTTTTCAAACATAATTTTGGTTTTTTTGAGTTATAATTTTTTTTAATTTATCTGTATTCAAAAGAACACTGTCAATACTAAATCAAAAAAATGCTGTTATTCATTTGTAACTAGACATAGTCTAATATAAACTGAATAACTTTATTTATAATAACTGTGAATGCAACGCGCCGGTTATGGTAACACACTACTCTTTTAAAAGGTAGCTTGGTTAAATGCGCTTTTGTGAAGATAATTGTTTGGTTAAAATCGGAGGCAAGGTAAACAATAATACAGGATATCAATTACATAAAAAAAAATAATGTGACAGGTTAAAAAGAAATTTTAAATCCTTGCAAAGCTTAAATAAGAAAAAATATAGTGTCAAAAAACAATTAGTTGAATAAAAATTGGAGGAGTCAATTTTTAATTAGGCTTTCTTATACTATTTCCACTTTTATAAGATCTTCTACTCTTTCAATTTTTGGTGCTGGCTTTGACCAATTAACTAAGTGCTGTACATAGCCTTCGTAAAAGTCACTCAATAATTCTTCAATATTTGTAACAAAACCTTTTGCACTAATAAAAGATCTGCCTAATTCACGAACAACGTAAAGTTTAAAATCTTTAATTTCATCCTTTTTATTAAGTTCTTTTAGTTTTGAAACTTCAGCTAATGAAAAGGTAACCGGGACACGAGAGTACTTTATGTTTGCTGAGATGTAGATTCTTTTTGCATTTCTAAAGAATGCTTTTTCGTTTTTCTTTTTACCGTTTTCCAAGTGGCGAATTAGCCAGCCTACCTTTGCAGTATTAGTAGAATTTTCAGGCGGTGAAATATTGACGGACATGAAAAGGTTTTTCTTTTCAAAGTCAGCTTTAATGATGATGTCAGAAACGGCATTCTTTACTGAGATATTGGTTTGAATGGACTTGTGCTTGATGACATGCTTAATTTCGTTTTTAATACTGTCTTTATTACGACTCTTTGACTTTACTTTTACACCAAGTTCACGACTTAGTTTAAGAGCCATGTCTTTTTCTTCTTCATACCAACTCATGATTGCTTTTGCTAGTACTGGACTATTTTCTTTTATTGGTTTGTGTGCAGCAATATTTTCTGTTAGTATTTTCCAATCATCACACATCTTTGTATAAGTCTTTACACCAGACTTTTCGCTTTCAAAATAATGAAGAACTTCTTTCATTATTTCGACTTGATCTTCGTCTGCGATATTAGTATCGTTTTTAAACAAGAGTATCCTACCTATGGTTAATAAGGAAGTCCATGAAAAATGATATAGGTCTAATTTCTTTGAACTTTTGATATCCAATGGGAATTGATCTGGACTAGAAACATACTGATTCGAGACAGTGATAAGTCTTGGTATTTTAAGTTTAACGGCAAGCTCCATGTATTCTATAATCTGTTTCTTATCAAGAATATTATTTTCCTTTTTCATTTCAAAGATGGCAGCGTCAACAACTTTCCCTGATTTTATAACGACCAATAATCCATCGATACGATTTTTACTTAACTCTGGAAATTGGACTTCTGTCAAATAATGTACCTTCCCAGATCGAGGCATCTTAATGTCCTTAAACACAGCTTGGCGAAATTCTTCTACTAAGCGCAATGCTGAAAGAAATATAGAAGTAAGTGCCATCTCATCTCCTGTCTTCAAAAGCGGAATGAGTCTTGCTCTTTTATGAATAATTTGATTTGTTTTGAGTAGCTCTAAGAATGTCTGTTCTTTGAGGCCGATGAGCTTGGTGATTTTACTGGTTATCAATAGTTTTTGTTTTAAAAGTAGTTGAATTTTCCCAATAACTAGATTGGTTCTAATGATTTGTACGGAAGGAAGGTGGATTTGGTTATTTTACCCAAAAAAATGGAAAGATAATTTAATAAGCTATTAGATTCATTACCTATGTTTATCAAACAGAAAGCTAAATTGAAAAAGTTCGCAAACCACTTTTAGATTTAAAATTTTACATTTTTCTGTTTTACATTTTAAAGCTTATATCTCCCTAAGCTCCTTCGTAATTTCCCTTAATTCCAATTTCAACTCTTCTGCAGTCTGAATAGAACGAGATTCCAATACTTTTAAAGAAAGTTTGTCTATCGTATCAAGGTAGGTCTTTTCATAATCTATAAAAGTCTTGATAGATTCCATTTCTGCAACATCTTCGACATTGTTTTCTTGGAATTTTTCTAGCTTGGCACGTTTGCTTTTTATGTCTTCAGCAAGCTGGTGATTTTTGATAATGGAGTTGAGCTTGGTCATGCAAAGTTCGTAAAAACCGATCTTGGTCATACGGAGTTTTTTTTCTTCTTCGAAGCCTGTGATGATTCGCATGGATTCTTTTTTGGCTTCAGCTGTTGCGTTTGGATTGAGTTCGAGTTTTTTATTAAGATCTGAAATGGAGCGTTGGATCTCATTGAGTTCCTTTCGGTATTGCTCGATGCTGGATTGAATGTCTTGTCTTTTGATTTCTATTTGCCCATAAAAACTATTGGCTAGTTCTGCTTTTTCACGGCGTTCAACAATTGTACGGAAAATGAAGAATGCTATAGCTCCCAAGATCATTACTATGACAGTCAAAAACTTCATAGGTGGTGGAGCTAGCAATAGAGCGAAAATACAGAATAGGCCGATTACTGCAATTATGGATTGCAGACCGACATTTTTATTATTCATATTTCCTGAGCTCATATCTACTTCAACAAAAAGTTAATCTTAATAGTTAGCTAAATTAAGCTTTATCTACGAGTGTACTTGTTTTTTGGACGTAATAATATCAGATAAGCCACAGATTTAAAGTAGCTCAGCTAAAACAAATATACTACCACATACTAACACAAGGTCTTCTGGTTCAGCATCTTGAATTACTTGCTTGTAAGCAGCTTCTACCGTTTTAAAAAAACTGGCCGTTTGTTCCCTCTTTTCGGCTTGTTCGTAAAAGCGCTCTAAAGGCATGGCTCTTGGGATAGCGGCAACAGTATAATAATATATAGCATGTTTTGGTAGCAAATCAAAAACTAAATCAGGGTCCTTGTCATTGACCATTCCAAATATGATATAAAGCTTATTATGTGGGATCTTTATGGCCTCGTCCAAAAATGCACGCAATCCAGCTTTGTTGTGAGCTGAATCTCCGATAATTAGCGGCTGTTTGTTCAGAATATGCCAGCGGCCAATGTAATTAGTAAGCTTGCGAAGGTTTGCTAAACCTTCTTTTATCTGGGCTTCTCCAAGCCTTTCTCTCGGGTTTTGCTTGTTCCAAACCCGGATTGTCTCCAAGGCAGTTATAACGTTTTTTAAAAGAAAATTACCTTTGAGGTCAATTTTGAAATTCTGCCAAAGGACTTTATCATCATAATAAAGAGCTGCTATAAAATGGTCTAATCCTGTCTCTTTGAGGACTATATTAAAATGATCTGAGGCTATGCTGATGGAAGCAGCTTCTTTGCCAGCTTTAGCCCTAAAAACTTCAAAAACTTCTTCTTGCTTTTCACCAATAATAACTGGAGTCAAGGATTTGATGATACCGGCTTTTTCTGCTGCAATTTTTGGTAAGGTGTCACCCAAGAATTGTGTATGATCTAGAGATATATTTGTAATTACAGAAAGTTTTGGTTTGATGATGTTGGTAGAATCAAGTCTGCCTCCTAAGCCGGTTTCTATAATGGCAATGTCAACTTCTTCTTTTGCGAAAACTTCAAAAGCCATGGCAACTGTTATTTCAAAAAAGGATGGTTTGATGTTTTCAAAATCAGGCTTGTATTTTTGGACAAATTCGATGACCTGATCTTCTCTAATAGGCTGGCCATTAATCTTTATTCTTTCTCTAAAATCTTTGTAATGTGGTGAGGTATAAAGACCTACTTTTTTACCACTTGCCTGAAAAATGGCTGATAATATATGAGCGGTTGTTCCTTTTCCGTTTGTTCCTGCGATGTGAATCGATCTAAATTTGTCTTGAGGCTTGCCGAGTCGGTCACAAAGTGCAATGATATTGGAGAGGTCCTTTTTAAAGGCGGTCTGCCCTACTCTTTGATACATGGGTAGGTTTTCAAAGAGGTAGTTTATGGTGTCTTTATAGGTGTTTTTCTGTGCTTCCACAAGTTGGTATTAGTGTATTACGAAGGTATGATAATTCGTTGGATTTTTAATGTTTGCGGGCGACCGGAGGCCGCGAGGGGTGGTTTCGTGTACGACTGCAAGTCGTAACGAACAATTTTCGTTTATTATCTACTTTAAATTCTCGGACTAAATCTTGCCATCTTAAAAATCTTAAAAATCCTGTTCGTATTTGTGTGAGCTTCTAAGCTAAACCGACCGTCCTTATTTCACCTTAAATTCATACTTTATCGTTCCGCATTGTTTGTCAGTTGAGCCTGATTTGAAGGACCACTTTTTCGCATTTTCTTCTGCTAATTTTACAAGTGATTTGTCTGAAGTAGTGGACCCTTTTTGGGTGAAAGAGGATTTAATAACTTTTCCGTTGTTGTCTACACAAACTTCTATTACTACGACGCCTGTTTTATTTGAATTGTCTTTAATGCCTGGACCAGAACCACCTCTACCAGCAAGCCCTCCCGATACCATCCCTGAACCGGAACTTATTCCTTCTAGTTTAGAGGCGTTGGGATCTCCGTTTTCTACGCCTTGGTTTCCAGTTGTTCCGGTATTGCCTTTGCCATCACCGGAGCCTCCACCGTTGGAATCGAATAGCCCTTTTAGTTTATTTTTGTGAGCTTGAGCTGCGGCATCTGCTTTGGCCTCTGCTACAGCTTTAGCTTGTAGTTTCTTTTGCTTTTCTGCTTCTAGTTGCCTTTTTTCTGCTAAAGCAGCTGCTAGTTTAGCTTGTTCTGCTTCTTTTTCTTTAGCCTCTTCTTGTGCTTTTTCTGCAGCGAGTTTTGCTTTTTTGTCTGCCTTTTCTTTTTCCTTTTTTTTCTTTTTTGCTAATGCTAAAGCTGCTTCGTTATTATCCTCTCGGATAACTTCCTTTGGTTCATTCTTTGTTTTAGTGGGTTCTTGCTTTTTTACTTTGGCAGGTTTCTCATTTTTCTCAGGCTTTGCTTTAGGAGCTTCTTCTTTTTCTTCTTCTATCTCAGATGTAGCGGCTGTCGCAGAATCTTCTGGAGCATTTTCACTACCTTGACCCATGTCGAGCATGCCTAAATTAATGATTGTGCCTTCTTGTCCAGGAGGTGGATTTTGGTATGTAAACCAGGGAAGTAATAACATTATAAGAAAGAGTACTGTAAAGACCACGGTGAGGATCCGTGCCTTCGTTTTACTATCTCTATCTGCGGTTAAATAAGCTTCCATGATGAATAATCCTAATATGTTCAACGATAATTATCCTAAAAAGGTGTCCATTTGTAGGCACTTTTTAATTAGGTATTTTCAATTTTACTTGGGATCAGCAGCTAATATGGCCTCGATCTCATATTGACGAGCAAGGTCCATGATCGTAACTACTGCTTCTATAGGTGCGTCTGGATCTGGTGAAATGGTCATTTTTTCTCTTTTTAAGCTTCTCATTTTAGGCTTTAAATTTCCAAGAGAAATTGGACTCTTATTCCACAAGAATTTTCCTTTTTCAGTAATGGTAACATCCTTCAAGTCCTTCTTAGAAGCAGAAGTAACAGATGATTTGCCTGGCATTTTTAAATTCAATGCATTTGGGGAAACCAAAGAAGAAGTCAGCATGAAGAATATCAGCAATAAGAAGATGATATCAGTCAATGAAGACATACTGAACTCTGCACTTACTTTACTTTTTTTCTTTAAGCCCATTATCCTGAAGGTTGTGTTGCTAAGATTGCTTTAAGTCTTAATTCGGCGGCAGCCGACATCAACATGGCAACTTTATTAAAAGGTACTCCAACTTCAGCTACAATCGTTAAGGTTGCATTCTCCTTGTTACTGAGTGAGCCGAGTGCTGGTTTTATTTTTCTAATGATCTGTTTGGTCGATGTCACGATACTCTCTTCTCCCTCTACTTTCAATTTTATCTCACCTGATGCTCTTACTTGGGCAATGATGTTAGTAGGCGCAACTGTCTTTGAGTCCGATTCTGGTAAATCAAAGGGGTCGATTGCAATTAAATTGGAAGTCAACATGAAGAAAATCAATAACAGAAAGATTATGTCTGTCAATGAGGACATGCTAAATTCTGCAGATACTTTACTATTTTTCTTTAAGCCCATAAGTTTTTATTAAGAAGAAGGTTCTTGAAGTAGATCCATAAATTCAGTTGTTGATCTTTCCATACTATATACAACTTGCTCTACTTTTGCCACAAGAATATTATAACCGACAAAGGCCAAAATACCTATGAATAGACCAAATGCTGTAGTCAATAAGGCCTGATAAATACCACCTGCCAATACTTTTGGTCCGATGTTGTCTGCTGTAGACATGGTATAAAAAGCGAGAATCATACCCGTCACTGTACCAAAGAAACCAATCATTGGTGCAGCACCTGCGATAGAAGCAAGTGTAGACAGGTTCTTCTCTAACTTGAATATTTCAAGGTTACCTACGTTTTCAATGGCAGCATCGATGTCTCTTAGGGGCTTCCCTATTCTTTGTAAGCCTTTTTCAACCATTCTAGCCACAGGAGTATCTGCAGTGGTGCATAAAGCCTTTGCTCCGGCGATGTTTCCAGAAATTACCGAGGCTCTAATGTTATTCATAAAGCTCTGATCAATTGTAGCAGCTTTTTTGATGGTAAAATACCTTTCAAAAAAGATGTATAAAGCAACTACAGAAAGAAATAACAATACGCAGATGATCGCGATACCTAATATACCTGAGTCCCAAATAACACTAAATAAACTTTGAGTTTCTTCGAGTACTTCGTCATCTTGAAAAAATAAAAAGAATGGTTGATACGACATATAAATTTGCATTTTTAATATTGGTGAAGTTACAGCTAAGCCATTTGGTAATTACAAACGGTTCTAAAAGCACACAAATTATCAATTGATGTTAAATTATTTGAATATTAAACAAATTATTTCTAAACATTATATGAGTGGAAGCGAATATTCGCTATATTTGGTACTAATACCTAGTGTTATATAGAACTAGTTGGAATAAAATTCGTTATGTTATCATAAGGAAAAATTACAAATTTTAATAGAAGTGGCTAAAACGCTTCAGAATAAATAAAAAACATGGTTGAAGATCAAACCCTTACTAAGCCGAGTTCAGGCGCTACAAAGCGAATGCAGAAAAGACATATCAAAAAAGCCGCCGTCCTAGGTTCTGGTTTGATGGGTATGGGAATCGCAGCGCATTTTGCCAATATTGGCATTGAAGTTCTTTTGTTAGATATCGTTCCTTTTGATTTAACAGAAGAGCAAAAGAAAAATCCGGCCTTTAGAAATAAACTTGGAAATGATGCATTGAAAGCTGCCATCAAATCCAAAAAGTTGGAACCATTTCAGGATACTAATAATGCTAAACTAGTTACGATCGGAAATTTTGATGATGATTTTGATAAAATCGCCGATGCTGATTGGATCATTGAGGTTGTCGTTGAAAGATTAGACATCAAGAAGCAAGTTTTCGAAAAGGTTGAAAAATACAGAAAGGAAGGCGCCTTGGTGACTTCAAATACTTCTGGTATTCCAATACACATGATGCTGGAAGGTAGATCAGAAGATTTTAAGAAGAACTTTTGTGGAACACATTTCTTTAATCCGCCTAGATATATGCGATTGTTTGAAGTGATACCTACACCGGAAACTGATCCCGCAGTCATCGACTTCTTTATGAACTATGGTGATCTATATTTAGGTAAGCAGACTGTGCTTTGCAAGGATACTCCAGCATTCATTGCTAATCGAGTGGGTGTTTACGCTATGGCGAAAATATTTCAACTGACGGATGAACTTGGATTGACCATTACTGAAGCGGATAAGCTTACTGGGCCGGCTATTGGAAGACCAAAGACTGGTACTTTCAGATTGGGAGATATGGTTGGTCATGACACTGCTGTGAAAGTAATCAAAGGCATCAAAGACAATTGTCCTAACGATGAGCAAGCTGGAGCTTTTGAATTGCCACCGTATATGAATTTTTTGATTGAGAATAAATTCTATGGAGACAAGTCTCGTCAAGGCTTTTATAAAAAGACCAAAGAAAAAGATGCTAAAGGCAAAACGATCATCCATGGTTTGAATTTGAAAACAATGGAGTATGGGCCTACGGAAAAACCAAATTTGCCGTCTTTAGCTAAAGCGAAAAATATAGAACTTTTAGATAGAAGATTGAAACACTTTTTTGAAGCTGAAGATAAAGGTGGAGAACTAATTAGAAGATCTTTACTAGGCTTATTCGCCTATGTATCAAATAGAATTCCGGAGATAGCTGACGATGTATATAGTATTGATGATGCCTTGAAAGCAGGTTTTGCTTGGGAGATCGGTCCTTTCCAATATTGGGATATGATTGGTATTTCTAAAGGAGTTGAAATGGCTGAAGCACAAGGAGAGCAGGTGGCTCAATGGGTGAAAGACATGGCTGCAGCAGGGTTTGAATCTTTCTATAAAGTAGATGGCGGTGTCAAAAAGTTTTATGACATTGATTCTAAGAAATATGCTCCCCTACCAGGTGTATCGGAATATATCATCTTGGATAACATTAGAGAAAAAGCGCCGGTCAATAAAACATCAGAATCTATATTGCATGATATCGGAGACGGTGTACTGTGCCTTGAGTTTACTTCAAAAATGAATGCCATAGGTGAAGGTGTGATAAAGGGTATAAACGAAGCCATTGATATTGCAGAGCGTGACGGCTGGAAAGGTTTGGTCATAGGAAACAATGATCCCAACTTCACAGTAGGTGCTAACTTGATGATGATTGGTATGTTTGCCTTCCAGCAAGAATGGGATCAGTTGAACTTTGCGGTAAAGGCTTTTCAGGATACGGTCATGAGATGTCGATATTCTTCTATTCCAGTTGTTGCAGCGACGCAGGGTTTTGTCTTTGGAGGTGGTTGTGAAATGGTCATGCATTGTGATGCAGCAATGTGTGCTTCAGAGTCATACATTGGTTTGGTTGAAGTTGGTGTTGGATTGATTCCAGGTGGCGCAGGTACAAAAGAATTCGCTCTAAGAGCTTCAGATAAGTATTTCAAAGGAGATGTACAGATGCCTACTCTAATTGATAAGACCTTAACAATTGCACAAGCAAAAGTTGCTACTTCTGCGGCACAAGGGTTCAACATGGGATACTTGATGAAAGATAAAGACAGCATCGTGATGAATGTAAAGCGGAATATCATGGAAGCAAAGAATAAAGTTGTCGCATTAGCGCATAATTATACCCAGCCTGTAGAACGAAAAGACATAACTGTTCTAGGGCAAGCTGGTCTAGCAGTCGTTTATTCTGCTACAAATGAAATGCTACTTGGGAAGTATGCTTCTGAGCATGATATTAAGATCGCACAAAAGCTTGCCTGGGTAATGTGTGGTGGAGATCTTACTGGTCAACAACAGGTATCTGAGCAGTACCTTTTGTCTCTTGAACGTGAGGCCTTTTTGAGTTTGGCTGGAGAGAAGAAGACGCAGGAAAGGATTCAGCATATGTTGCAGACTGGAAAGCCGCTTAGGAATTAGTTGATAGTTGGGACAGAAAATTAAACCACAATAGACACAATAGAGGATGAGTTTTGATAAACGAATAAACAATTAACCAAATAAACATTTATCAAAAAATTAAAAAAAAGCTAAGGGCCAAAAGCCAATAGCATAAAGCAAATAAGATGGCATATATAGTAAAAGCATATCGTTCAGCAGTTGGAAAAGCGAAGAAAGGGAGTTTTAAAAACTTCAGATCTGATGACTTGGCTGTTGAGGTAATCACACACATGATGGAGCAGTGTCCTGAGATTGCAAAGGAACTTGTCGATGATGTCATCGTAGGTTGTGCAAATCCAGAAGGCGAACAAGGACTTCAAATTGGTAGAATGATTTCTGTTCGGGCATTAGGTAAACCAGTACCTGGATTTACAATCAACAGGTATTGTGCTTCAGGTCTTGAGGCGATCGCAATTGCAACAGCAAAAATAAAAGCTGGTATGGGACATATCTTTATCGCTGGTGGTACAGAGAATATGAGTATGATTCCAATGACGGGATATAAATTCGCTCCTTCCTATCAGGTTGCAACTACAAATCCAAACTACATGGTTAGTATGGGGGCGACTGCTGAGGCAGTGGCTTCTAAATATGAAATAACACGGGAGGCTTGCGATGAGTTTTCCTACAATTCACATGTAAAAGCTGCTGCTGCAATAGACGGTGGAAAATTTGCGGACCAGATCGTTCCTGTAAAAGTGAAAGAGGTTTTTGTAAAGGACGACAAACGTCAAGAAAAGGAATTTACGGTTTCTGTAGATGAGGGTGTGAGAAGAACAACAACTGTAGAGGGCTTATCTAAGCTAAGAGCGGTCTTTAAGAATGGTGGCGTTGTTACAGCTGGAAACTCCTCTCAAACTTCTGACGGAGCTGCATTCGTCCTTGTAGTTAGTGACGAGATGGTAAAGAAACTTAACTTAAAACCAATAGCGCGGCTTGCTTCATGTGCGGTTGCGGGTGTTGATCCATTATACATGGGTATTGGACCTTGTGCGGCCATTCCAAAAGCATTGACGCAAGCGGGTTTAAAACTTGGTGACATCCAGCAGATTGAATTGAATGAGGCTTTTGCTTCACAGTCATTAGCTGTTATCAAGGAAGCCGGTTTAGATCCTTCGATAGTAAATGTAAACGGCGGTGCGATTGCATTGGGTCATCCATTGGGATGTACAGGTGCTAAGTTGACTACACAGTTATTGAGCGAGATGGGTGCAAGGGGTCAAAAGTACGGCATGGTATCAGCTTGCGTTGGAGGAGGTCAAGGAATCGCTGGTGTTTTTGAAATGTTGAATTAGTAGAAAATAAATTCTCTGTTGGCTACTAGAGATGTATAAAAAAAGGGTGCGATTTCTCGCACCCTTTTTTTTGGGAATGTTAGATAAAACCTAAGCCATTAAAATCAACTTTTGATACATGTGTTATTTAAATTCTTAATCTCGTTTTTTAGCGGTACTTTCCGAAAAACAAAGTACTTCTGGAAAGCCATTTGATTTTATTTTGAGTCCTTCATTTGAAAGTCAACCAGACTTTTATTTTTGCTAAAACAAAAAAATCAATCTATCCATAAAAAATCACACCAAGTAAGTTTTATTCCAATTAACTATTAATCAGCTTGCAACCAGTACCTTCTTAACTTGAAGAATCTTTTATATTCCTCATTCCCAGCTGCTGCAATTTCTTCCGGTACTCTATCCTCGGGTGCAAGTTCAAAACCAATAATTACTGGCTGCGCTTTAATAAGCTTAAATGGCCCCCTTGATATAGAAGTTTTATCATTAAGTTTTTGAATAGGGATTACTTTTGTTTCAAATGGACCTTGATTTGATCTTTTATTATTTTTATATACAATCTCTTCAAGTAAATAATCTTTCCTTGATGGATTGAGTAGTAAACTCAAAGTACCTTTTGGAATATCATAAGAGTATTCTTTCCCGTCAATCGAATACTCCAATGTGGATCTTTCATTTAAAAGTACTGAGTCATATACTTTTTTACTTTTTCTAAATATCTGATCATCACTTTTAATTTTTATACCTACTTCTAGATTGTCTGGATTATCCATAACTAACCTAAACATAGGTTCTTTGCTCATTTTACTCTTATCAACTTTGGGAGCCTTGGAAATTTCACCATTCGTAGGGGCAGGTATGGTTTTTATGGCTTGTTGCTTAGGTTCATCTTGGCAAGAAAACATTGTTAATGTAAAAGCAAACAAAAGAAAAGTAAGTCTCATTGTATAGATTTTTTGACTATTAATCGGTAAAACAAATATTTAGGAAATTGCTAATGATAGCTTATTCGAATGCTATTATAAAAAACCTAGCAAGAACAAAATTATTGCTTAATTTTTATAATAACAAGAGGTAAACTCTTTTCATTGAAAACGACACTTATTTAAGCTGGGGTTCCATTTGAGGCTCCGTTTTCCACATACGGTGTAGGCATAGAGTATTTTTGAACAAAATCTCTCATTTCATCAATCATACCTGGAGAGCCAATAGCAATGGAAGATCTTTGATGAAGCTCTGTCGGCTTAATATCAAGGATTCTATCCATATCACAGGTTACTGCCTTTCCACCGGCTTGCTCAACGATAAATGATAGTGGATTACATTCGTACAAGATTCTTAATTTTCCTTTTGGAAATTTCCTTGTATTAGGATAAAGGAAGATTCCTCCTTTGAATAAGGTCCTATGAACGTCTGATACCATAGAGCCAATATATCTAAGTCTAAGATTAAGATCAGAGCAGTAATCAATATACCTTCTCATTTCTACATCAAACTTTAGATAATAGCCTTGATTTACAGAATAATAGTTTCCTCTGTCTGGAATCTTAATGTCTCTATGAGAGAGGCAGAATTCTCCAATGGATGGGTCCAAAGTGAATCCATTTACACCAGAACCAGTTGAATAAACTAATATCGTTGAGGTGCCATAAATAACATAACCACCCGCAACAAGCTCTGAGCCCTTTTGCAAAAAGTCTTCCATTTCACATGGACCAGTATCTTTAGATTTTCTTCTATAGATGCCAAATATGGTTCCTACAGAAACATTAACATCAATGTTTGATGACCCATCTAATGGATCAAAGACAACCACATACTTTGCTTTTTTTGACTCAATAGAAGGGATAGAAATGAAGCCTTCATTTTCTTCCGATGCAATACCACAACATTCACCACTATTCTTCAAACAATCGATCAATTTATCATTGGCATAGAGATCCAACTTTTGAACTTCATCACCAGTAGCATTTTCAGCATTTGCAACACCAAGTATAGAGACTAGGCCAGCCTTGTTCACTTCCCTATTAACTATTTTAGCTGCTACTCCAATATCTCGTAACAAACCCGTTAACTCGCCTGAAGCATACGGGAAATCCTTTTGTCGTTGTATGATGAATTCGTCTAATGTTACTATCCTACTCATTGATTTTTGTATTTTATTAAAACCTGATCAAAATTACTGAAAATAGCTAGCAATTTGGGCATTTGCCACTACTCTCTTTGTTTTTTGTGCTTTATTTGGCTGTTTAGGTAATTATACGGTAATTTGCTTCAGTGGTTATAGCCTTTAATTGCTTTCTCCATTTAGATTTGCAATAACTTTCCAAGCGTTTGAAGCCATAAAATAAGCAGAATGAGCATAGGCTATAATTCTTTGTTTAGAAAAATTACCTTTTTTAAGCAGCTTAGCTTCTAGCCTGGCCTGAGGTATGTTCCTGCAAATTCTAGCCTCATTAAGATACTCAGATTCACAACCATTTAGTATCGGAAATGGTTATATATTGCAGCGTGAAAAATCTCTTTTACTTAAATAAATACCTTCTACATTATAAGTGGCATTTGCTCTTAGGCTTGCTTTTCGTATTTCTGTCAAATTACTTTAAGGTATGGCAACCTAAGATGATTAGAGAAGCATTGGATCTTGTTGTTGACAACATCAGTTTGCTAAACAACTACGATGGTTTTGAAATGAAACAGCAGATTTTAAAAGACTTCAGCTATGCCCTTTTTCTTTTTGGATTTGTAGTTATACTCCTGGCCTTTACAACTGGTTTTTTCATGTATTGGATGCGTCAAACAGTAATAGTTATGTCCCGTTTGATTGAATACGATCTGAGAAAGGAAGTCTTTACAAAATATGAATCTCTTGATCTTGCCTTTTACAAAAGAAATAAAACTGGTGACTTGATGTCTAGAATCACAGAGGATGTTTCTAAGGTGAGAATGTACCTAGGACCTGTGATTTTGTATGGCATGAATCTGACAACATTGACTGTTCTTGTCATGTACTCCATGTTCTCCGTCAATGTTAAAATGAGCTTATATAGTTTAGCTCCACTGCCCTTTTTATCCTTATCAATATATTATGTCAGTAGCATTATAAATAGGAAGAGTACTAAAATTCAGCAGCAGTTGGCAGTATTAAATAACATCTCTCAAGAGGTTTATTCAGGTATAAGAGTCGTAAAGTCTTATGTGCAAGAAAAGACAATGGGAAAGATGTTTTCAGACCAATCAGAAGCCTACAAAGGTAAAGCAATGGAACTGGCAAAAATTGATGCGATGTTTTATCCTTTGATGATCTTATTGATAGGAATCAGTACGATCATTACAGTTTTAATTGGAGGTTTTCAAGTTGCAAAAGGGGAAATATCTCCAGGAAACATAGCAGAATTTGTTATCTATGTCAATATGCTAACATGGCCAGTTACTTCAATTGGTTGGATCGCTTCAATAATACAACAAGCAGAAGCTTCTCAAAAGAGATTAAATGAGTTTTTGGAAGTGGATGCTTCTATTATTAATAATCCGGAAGTCAGTGAAATTCAAGGAGCAATAGAATTCAAAAACGTTGACTTTGTTTATCCTGATACTGGGATTAAAGCATTGTCAGATGTAAACTTCAAATTACCTAAAGGTGGCAAACTAGCTATTGTTGGTAAAACTGGATCAGGCAAAACAAGTATTGCAGATCTGCTTGTAAGGATGTATGATGTAAGCTCTGGTGAGATAAATATTGACGGCAATAATATTCAGAAAATCGACTTAAATATACTTCGGAAAAACATCGGTTATGTGCCTCAAGACATTTTTCTCTATTCTGATACGATTAATTCGAATATTATATTTGGATTGGATAAACAAGAAAAGTCTGAGATAGAAAAATATGCAAAATATGCTTCGGTGCATGAGGATATCCTTACTCTTAATAAAGGTTACGATACGCTTGTAGGAGAAAGAGGTGTTACTTTATCAGGAGGTCAAAAACAGAGGATAACTATTGCTAGGGCTTTGATTAAGAAGCCTCAAATCGTTATTCTTGATGATTGCCTTTCTGCTGTTGATACTAGTACTGAAAAACATATTCTTAGTCACCTTGAAAAGGAGCTTAAGGATAAAACTACCGTGATTATTACCCATCGTATATATTCTTTTTTCACCTTTGATAAGATATTAGTTTTAGATAATGGAAGGATAACAGAAGAAGGCACACATGAACAATTGCTGGCAAACAAAGGCTTCTATTATGATATGTTTGAAAAGCAGCAATTAGAGGATGAGACAATAAAATATTAAAATAGTTAGGTTAAAATCATTATTTAGTTAAATTTGTATGTAACAGCCTTATTTTTCAAAACAAAATATTAAACAATCTGTGGAAAACGAAAGAAATTACAGTAGAATGGAAAGTGTGTATTCCAACAAAATCCGAGCTGGCAAACGAAGGACTTATTTCTTTGACGTTCGTAAAACGAAAGGTGAAGATTATTACCTAACGCTTACAGAAAGCACAAAGAAGTTTAATGGCGACGGTTACGAAAGACACAAGATCTTCTTGTATAAGGAGGATTTTAATCGTTTTATGGGTGGTCTTGAAGATGCCTTAAATCACATCAAAACTGAATTGATGCCAGATTACGATTATGAAGAGTATACAAGAAAGCATAAGGAGTGGGAAGAGCAACGAGCTTTAGAAGAAGCAGAAGCTTTAGCCAATCCTACTGCAGAAACTCAAACGGAAGATACTACCACAACTTCTGCTCCAAAGGCAGAAGAAACTTCAACTCAAGAAAAGCCAAAGGCAGATATTGAGAATGAAGACGACATGAGTTGGTAAAATTTCAATATAAAAAGAAAGAATCCAATGAGAATTGGATTCTTTCTTTTTTCTACATTTCCTAACTATCTACCCTAGGATAGTCAATTCTTTTATAAAAGGCTGCTTATAAAATCTTTGCCCCGTGGCTTTGAAGATGGCATTTGCAACAGCACCAGCTGCTGGAGGTAAGGAAGGTTCACCTAGCCCAGTTGGGCTCTCTTGGCTTTTAACAAAATGAACATCAATTGCTGGGTTTTCACCCATTCTAATCAATCTATAATTATTAAAATTGTTTGCCGAAGGAACCCCTTTGTCAAATTTGATTTCTCCGTACATCGCATGTCCAATCCCATCAATTATTCCGCCTTCTACTTGATTCTTTGCAGCTGCTGGATTAATCACAATGCCACAATGTATTGCCGCAGTTACTTTAGTGACTACAGGCATTCCTGATTTCATAACAACCTCTGCTACTTCTGCAACATGCGTGTTATGTGAAAAGTACATGCAGAAGCCTTGACTGACTCCTTGAGCAGCTTTCCCCCAGGATGATTTTTCTAAAACCAACTTTGTTACTTCGATTGCTTTTTCAGGATCGTATTCATATTTAGCTTCCGGATTTGCTTTGGCCTTCTCATACAGTTCAAGTCGCAATTCGATTTCATCTTTTCCCAAAGTCTCAGCTAACTCATCAAAGAAACTTTGTTCTGCGAAAGCCAAGAAATTAGTATATGGCGCCCGCCAAGCACCAGTTGTCACATTAGATTCAAAAGTATTTGCATCTACTCTTAAATTAGGAATTGATCCAGCTGGAAAATAATTCGCAATGCTGTCAAACATGTTTCCGTTAACTGCCGCTTCTGTTAAGTGGTATGCGATGATCTCTCCATTTTTTATCCCGGCTTTAATTCTATATTTAGAAGCTGGTCTGTAAGTCCCAGCAGTCATGTCATCTTCTCTAGTAAAAATCAATTGCGTTGGCTTTTTGATCTTGGCAGAGATTTCTGCAGCTTCGGTAGCAAAGTCACCATAGAGTCTCCTTCCAAAGCCACCACCCATTCTTGTCATGTTTATTTTGACATCCTGTTCTTCTCGACCCAGCAGTTTAGCAATCCTAGATCTAGTCCAAGCAGGCGTCTGAATAGGACCACTGAATTCGGCTTTATCATCCGTTACGTCGGCAAAGAAATTCATTGGTTCTAGGCAATTATGAGGCAAGAAAGGGGCCTCATAAACTTTTTCTATTATTTGGTCACAAGTTTTAAAAGCTTTCTCAATATCACCATCGTTCCGCTTAGGTTTTTCACTTTTTACTTTTAATAATTCATCCAATTTGCTATCATGAAAACTAGTATCTTCTAATGTTTCATTTTTTATCCAATCTATCTTTAACGCTTTTCTTCCTTTCATAGCAGCCCAAGTTGACGAAGCTATTACAGCTACCTTATCAACTTGTTTGCCTTGTCTACTTGCATTTATATCACCAAATTGGATAACATCAATAACGCCATTTACCTTTCTGGTCTCAGCGTCATCAAGCGAGCCCAGCTTCATACCAAAACCTTTTGGACGAGAGACGACTGCGTAAACCATTCCTTCCTTTTTAGTGTCTATACCAAACAAAGGCTTTCCAGTTATTATCTTTTCCATGTCGACATTGGTCTTAGAATTGCCAATGATTTTAAAATCGTTTGCTTCTTTAAGTTTCACCTCTGTAGGTACTTCCATCTTTGCTGCATCAGAAGCAATTTCTCCATAGCTAAGACTAAGACCTGTTGAAGAATTGACAACACCCATGTTTGCAGTACAGTTACTTGGATCTACCTCCCATTTTTCTGCTGCAGCATTAATGAGCATTTGCTTGGCAGTAGCTCCTGTTTTTCGCAAGGAATCCCAACCTTGTCTTATAGATTGAGAACCACCTGCCACTTGTCTTTTAAAAAGGTCTGAATTCAGAGGTGCTTGTTCTACGACGACATTTGCCCAATCTACATCAAGCTCTTCTGCTATGATCATAGGCATGGAAGTCTTTACATTTTGACCAATCTCTGGATTAGGAGACATAATGGTCACAACACCATTCTCGCCAATCTTTAAAAATCCATTCATCTCATACCAATTGTCTGGCATAACTAATTTCGAAGCTTCTTCTTCGAGAATTGTATCTGCTTTGCAAGAGAAAAACCAATTAAAACCCAATAGTAATCCACCACCAACTGCTGTAGATGCCTTGATGAAAGTTCTACGTTGCAATTTATTTTCTGATTTATTCATTTGTTTTATTTAGAGGCTGATTTAATGGCTGCTTTTATTTTAGTATAAGAAGCACAACGGCATATATTCCCATGCATGGCTTTATCAATTTCTTCATCTGAAGGACTTGCATTGGATTTCAATAAGGCAGCAGCAGACATAATTTGTCCAGCTTGGCAATAACCACATTGGGGAACATCATGTTCTTGCCATGCTTTTTGCAAAGGATGACTGGTGTTTTCAGAGAGACCTTCTATGGTTGTAATCGAAGCACCATCTATTCTTGAAATTGGGACGGAGCAGGACCGTATAGGATCTCCGTTCATGTGCACTGTGCAGGCACCACATTGTGCAATGCCGCAACCATACTTAGTGCCTACTAAATTAAGATTATCTCTTAAAACCCATAACAAGGGTGTATCTGGATCAACATCTACCTGTCTAGTTTCATTATTTATTTTAATACTGTAGGTTGCCATTTGATTCTTTTATGTTTTGTTTAAAGGTCTATTAATTTTTTAATCAAAAAAATCCTTTATCAATTTATATAAAGATAAAAGATAATCTGAAATTTAAATCAAAAGATCAAATTATTACTTTGTTATTTTATCATCTGTCAAATGATCAGTAAAGAGAATTCCGTCTAAATGGTCAATTTCATGTTGAAAGATCACAGCAGTAAAATCTTCTACCATTTCTACATGATGGCTTCCATCCAGCTTATCGTATTCTAATAATATCGCATAAGCCCTATTTTGAGTGGTAGCTCTTTTATTTGGAATGGAAAGACATCCTTCGGGACAAGGTTGTTTCTTTACTGAGTATTGGACAATCTTTGGATTGAGATAAACTTCGAAAGGAAAGTCCTCTTTATCAAATCTTTGGACCCAAATAATGTTTTTAAGAATCCCTACTTGGGGAGCCGCAATACCGACACCCAGCGACATGCTATCTTGAACGGTGCTTAACAATCTATTTATAAAATGAACAAGGAGTTCATCTTCATTTGAGGGAACTACGTCGTGGGATTTCTTCCTTAACAAAAGAGAATCTTTTTCATTTGTTGTTAGAAATACACGCATCGGTATTTCTTCAGTGTTTTGAGAAATAAGAATTTTCTGTTCTGTTGAAAAATTATCTCTTTGAACCTTAGAAGCAAGTTTGCTTGAAGAGCAAGAAAGAATTCCTCCGAAAAAAAAGAGGCTTATTAAAAGTTGTATTAAAGATTTAAATTTCATCTTCCTCTAAGTTTAGGATTAAAAACTCAGCTGGTATGTCGTAGACTGTTCCCATTTTATAATGTGTAAATTCGCTTTTTTCGAGAATCTTTCGCGAAGCTATATTATTAGGATCTATAATTGCAATAAGTGATTTTGCATTTTCAAGATTCTTTCCGATTTCTACCATTTTTTGTGAAACCTCGGTTCCGAAATGAACGCCCCAAAATTTTGGATACAAGGAATATCCAATTTCATAAACGTTTTTTTCGTAAGGAACAACTTTAGCAATCCCAACAAATTCTGTTTGGCTTTTGGTGTATATGGAGTAAACACCGATATCCATATCGCTGTCGTTTATCTCCATGATTTTGCTAAACTTCTTTTTGCCCTCTTCTACGCTAAGTGGCCTGGCAGTGATAAACTCCATCACTTTTTCATTGGAAACGAGATCCAAATACATTTGAAGTTCTTCAGGAATTGTAAAACTATAGATAAGTCTTTCTGACGCTAAGTCCATACATCAATTTAAATGTATGTAATGATACTCAATTTCGTCTTTAAATAAAAGGACCGTAGATAGTATTCAACTATGCAAAACTATTTACGTCAAAGCCAGCTTCAGAAAGTATGTTTGAAGAATCGAAATATTTCTCTAAATTATCTCTATTGAAGAAAAAGGTATTCAGTTCTCCTCTTCCTTTTACAAATTTGCCATCTTTTATATAGGCATTCAAGTAATTTAAAGAACTCAGGTATTCAATTATGTCCTTACCCGGTGTTTCAATCAACAAGATTGGTTTGTGTTTTTTAATGGTTTGTTCCCCGCCTTTCAAAGCTAAAAATTCATATCCTTGGACATCAATTTTTATAAAATCTGGAGTCAGGTTAAAGTCGTCTAATTTTTGCACTTTAAATTGGTGTTTATCTACTGAAACCAAGTTCTCTTTAAAATTAGGAATCTCTAATCTTAGCAGGCTGACAGTGGCTTCGTATTCAAAGGAGCCCAAGCCATCAAAAATATAATTACGGTACCTAGGCAAGAAAAAATCTCTTACTTCATTACTATTTCCTAATCCGGTGTTATGAATCTTTACATTTTTGTGGCCAGCCAATTGCTTTTCTAATTTGTTGTATAAAGCAACATTAGGCTCAAAACCAATGATTTGAGTTTCTGGAAAAATTCTAAGGACATCATGTATCGTATCTCCCCTATTGGCGCCAATATCTACGTAATTATCGATTCCTTTAAAAGTATGTAGATGTGCATAATCTTCTTCATAATATGAATTGAAAGCAGATCTCATTTTCTTTTGAGTAGCAAACCTTAAATCTTGGAGACCAGGAAAGAAAGTAAGTATATTCCTTATAAGTTTTTTCACAATATTATTATTAAGGTCATAATTTTACACAAAATACGACCATTTGTACAAATCAAAGAATATTCCTAAAAACAGTATTTTTAAATTAAATTAGAAAAAACTTTAATAAATCTTCTCAAAGCGTCATGTTTTAAAACTTTAACACTCTTCTTATCAAATAAAGCTTTCCTTTAAATAGCTAATGTATCATTTTTCTACTAAAATCATAAACGATAAATAAAAGTGAAATTTCTAATATTGATAATGAGATGATTCTCAATGTATAATGGATTAAATTACTTTAAACTCAAGCAAAAATCCTTTAACTTGCGACATATAATAGACCCGACGTCGAGATATTTAGCTTAAATGAAATTCCGTAAAAATTTAAAACAAAACTTCTAGGACTGCCACAGCTGCTCTTATAGCACCCACTAGACAATCAAATCATTTGGATAGTCTATGTCCAAGAGTATACTTTCTTCATCCAGCGTGATTTTGATCATTTTTTCAATGTTTTCTTCTATTACTTGTCTTGCTCCAGATTGGGATGGATTGTTCATTAATTTATCTTTATAAATTGCCGAAAAACAAGCTGGATTTCCTCTATGCGATTTAAAATATGGTACTTGAATAATTCTATTATCCTTGGAATATTCATGTTTAAAATTTTCAATAATAGTATTATAAACTTTACTAGAAATTAGAGGTTGATCCGCAAGACAAATCATAAAAGCATTTGCATTTTCACCAGCAGTATTAATTCCTTTTTTTATAGAACCATTCATCCCATTTTGAAAAGTTGGATTTAAAACTGATTTCACTTTAAACTCCTTAATTTCTTCGGCAACAAGATCAGCTTCGTGGCCAAGAACGACAATAATCTCATCGACATCAGCAGCTAGCAGATTTCTAATTGTTGTTTTAAGTATTGATTCTGTTTTGAACTTTAAAAGCAATTTATTTTCTGACCCCATTCTTCTTGAAAGCCCTGCCGCAAGGACTATGGCAGAAATGGTAGTAGCTTGCTTGTTCATAGTTGTTTGTTCTTACTTTTTATTATTATTAAATACTATTTTCTAGCGTATTAAAATCATTTAAAGATAAAAATTTCCCCAGAGTAAGATTCAAATTTAGGAAACTACCGAGACTAAATTTCAAATAAGCTTCCAATTCTCATATCTTATTTTCTATAAATTGCTATATTAACAACTTGATTTCAAATAATAAACCAAATTAAGAAATGCGGATTTTAGTTAGTCTAGAAAATGATCAAAATTTAGACATATTAACGGTGAAATTATGCCGTTTTTTGTCCATAATTGAGGATGATGAAATATTTGTTGATATTCTTCATGTGCACAAGCCTGTAAAGATTAATCGGCCTGAAGATGACAATCCAACGATAAAACAAATTATTGCTGACGAATACAAGATGAAACTCAAGCTGATTTCAAATTGTGAAAATGCCATTGAAAATTACTTGTCGGATAATTTAAACAAAAAAGCGCTTGTTAATTCGTACCTTTTAGAAGGAGAATATCAAGAAACTTTAAAGAAACACATTATTTTCCATACTTATCATTTACTGATTCTAAATCCAAGTAAGAAGAAAGATTTGGAATTGGTTCTAAAAGGAAGGAACACGCATTGGATTGTTGACAATCTAGAAATTCCTGTTTTGGTTTTACCATCTTACTTAAGAATTGATCATGAAAATGAGTTTGAGGTCACTTGTTTTGTAGATAAGTTAGAGACTTATAATAGCCTTCACAAAGCTGATTTGTTTTCAAAAATAAAGAACAGCAACATTAAGTATGTACATTTTGGAGAAACGAGTTTTCACGAAAATGTAGAGGCCGTTTTTAGTAGAAATCCCTTAAAGACCATTCAGGAGTTGACACGAAATTGTCATGCGAATCATATTTTTGTATTGGCGCATCAAAACAAGGGCAACTTTTTGAACTTTTTAGATAAAAGTTTTACGAAGCACGTAACAAGCCAACTAGAAAATCCCCTATTAGTTTTTTAAGTAAAAAAGTCTATGAAAACAATAATTCTTCTGCTCTGTAGTATGAGTTGCATCCATCTGCAAGTCACTGCTCAAACAGTTCTTGACAGTTTAAAAATGGATATGAGTGCCATTGAAGCTCAAAAGATTCTTCCTGGGTTTGCTGTAGCCATTGTCAATCAAGATGAAATACTTTTTGAATCCGGCTATGGTTATTCAGATATAGGAAACAAAACAGCCTATACTCCAAACACCTTGCACAATATTGGTTCTGTATCTAAAACCTTTATTGCTGCAGCTATTGCAAAATGCATTGAAGATGGTTTGCTCACATTGGATACTAAAATAAATGATGTTTTACCTTTTGCAATAAAGCATCCTAACTTCCCTTCGGATGCGATCACCTTAATGCATTTAGTAACCCACACCTCTGGTATAAATGATTCTTCTACTTATGGAAAGGCTTGTTATGTACTTAAAGAAGGGCAAAAAGTTAGCAAGAAAAAATATACTATTGTTGAACGTTTGGAGCTAGCTGCTATTTCTAAAAGCAAAATGATGGACCTTGGTGTTTTCCTAAAAGAATACCTTATCCCAAAAGGCAATTTTTATAAAAACAAAAACTTTCAAGAAACAAAACCTGGTTCGACTTATAAATATTCAAATGTAGGCTCTGCACTTGCCGCATACGTCGTTGAACTAGTTGTGAAAAAACCGTTTGACAGATATGTTGTCGATGAAGTGATGAAACCATTGGGTATGGAATCTTCCGGTTATAATTTTAGTGAAATAGACATGGAACAGCATGCTGTTTTGTATAGTAAAAAAGGAGGTATTGTTCCAAAGTATAGCTTGGTTACTTATCCTGATGGAGGTGTTTTGTCAAGTACGCATGATCTTGCGATTTACATTCAAGAAATGATGAAGGGTTTTTATGGAGGCAGTAACATCATTAAAGGAGAGACATACAAAATTCTATTTCAAAAACATTTTGAAGAAGAAAAAGAGAAATCAGCTATATTCTGGAGTATAAACAAACATGATTTCATTAGTCACAATGGTGCTGACCCGGGAATCTTTACTTATGTGCAATTTCATCCTGAGGAGAAATTTGGGATGGTTTTTACGACTAATTGTGCGGCTCATGTTAATAAGGAGCAATTTGCCACAATGGTAAAGATTTGGAGGAACTTATATCGGAAAGGGAAGAAAATGCAATGATTTGCCAGAAGTCTTTAACTTTACGATACTTTTCCAGAACGCGAAAGAAACTATTTGCCTATTGTGTAAATCAATTGTGGCAACTTTAGTTAAAAAAAATTGTTCTTCTAAAATATATTCTTTGCTGATTGCTGTAAATAATAAGCAGCATTCTGAACACCATCTTCCAGAGAATCAGCAAGGTCCAAGATAGCAAGCACTTGGTTTGCTCCAAGCTTTTCTTGCTCCAATGAATTCAACTCATTTTTACCGGTTAAGATTACTAATTCTTTATTATATTTTTTACAAAGTCTTGAAATTCTATCTACTACTTTTCCTTGCAAAGATTGCCTATCAAGTTTGCCTTCTCCAGAGATCACTAAGTCAGCCGATTCGATCTTGGCTTCCAGGTCAGTAATTTCAATTAGTGCATCGCAGCCACTTTTGATTGTAGCATTAAAGAGTGTCATTAGGCTTGCACCAATTCCACCTGCAGCGCCAACACCCGAAACATTTGCTATATCCTTTCCCGTTAGTTCAAAAAGTATTTTAGCGTAGTGTTGTAGACCTAGGTCTAAGGACTTGATCATACGATTGTCTGCTCCTTTTTGTGCCGCATAAACTTGAGCTGATCCATTAGGTCCATATAATGGATTATTGACATCACAAAGTAAGTTGATAGTAATTTGACTTACGTCGAATGCTTTTGGTAATATAATTTCCTTTACGAATGAAAGGTTCTCTCCCATTGCTTTAAGAAGCCGACCATCTGTACTTAAAAATTGAACGCCTAATGCCTCAGCAATACCCATGCCTCCATCGTTGGTAGCGGAACCTCCAAGGAATAGAAATATTTCAGTGCAGCCTTTCGAGATGGCATCAGCAATCATTAATCCAGTTCCAAAGCTGGAGGTTTTATTGGGATTTCTTTCTTCTTGTTTTAGAAGGATTAAACCGGAAGCGGACGCCAATTCAATGAACGCACGCTTCTTTGAGCATAAATAATAAGACAAAATTGGGCGCCCCAATGGATCAACCGTCTCAATAAAAACTTTTTCAAAATTAATATGATCGGCGATCACTTCTAAAGATCCATCTCCCCCATCAGCCATAGGTTGACAGACAATATTTCTTTGCTTGCGGGTTTCTAATAGACCTGCTTGTATTGCAAGACAAACTTCCTTTGCTGATAATGAGCCTTTGAATTTGTCTGGAGCAATCAAGATTTTCATTTTTGATGATTGACATTTATTAAGATAATAGGCTTGGTAAAACCGCACAGAGTGCAATTATTAAAATAAAGAAACTTAGCAAAATATAACTTTCTTTACAGAAAAAGTCAGACTTGTTGAAGGTCGGGCGGGCCAATAAATCTTCATTCACTAGTTTAGCTGGTGAAAACATACTTACTAGGTAAGCAATTCCAACTGCCAAAATAAATCCTGTAAAATTAAGCCATATCCAAAAAATGGAAATACCTGGGTCAAACCCAAAAATATCTTGCATCGTATTTGAAAAGATAAGATTGATTAAAACAGAAAGTATGATTCCAAATTTCATCCCAGTGGCACTTATTTTCTTGGAAAAAATAGCCAATACAAAGGTTGCTAAAACAGGACCATAAAATACGGAACCAATGGCATTGATAATTTCAATTACTGGGCTATCTGAGCCTCCGAACAAAAAGGCAGCCCCAATACAAACGATGCCCCAAAATACCACCATGTACTTTGAATAGGCCATATAATTTGACTCATTAACAATACCTTGCTTTTTCAATATGTCTTCTACTGTGACTGCAGATAGTGAATTAATTGTTGAGCTTAATGAAGACATAGCAGCTGAGAGAATTCCTACCATTAGCAAACCAATCATTCCATGCGGCAAATATTTTAAAATAAATACGGGCATCATAAGATCAGCTTTTATTCCACTTTTTTCAAATTCGATTGGAAAGTGCTTCTGCGTAACATTTTGAATCTCTCCTAAAAATTCTGGTGATTTCGTTACTAAAGCACCAATGATCAATCCCATAATACAATAAATGAGGACAACTGGAAATCTGAGCAATCCATTTGCCAATAATAGCTTTCGAATGGTACCTTCGTTTTTCGCAGACAACATTCTTTGTGCTTGGGTTTGATCACAACCATAATAAGACGCATAAAGAAAGAAGCCACCAATAATCATTGGGAAAAGGCCATACTCATTTCCTTCGCCAATACCCATGTTAAGATCTATCACCTGCAATCGAGCAGGCTCAAAGACAATTTCTCCTCCTGCCTCGGTCAAGAGTGACCAGCCATAATATAGACAAACTAATAAGCCAACAAATAAAATAATCATTTGAATGGCATCTCCCCAAACAACAGCCTTCATTCCACCTTGCCAAGAATATATGATCGTAATGACACTGATTATTAAAATGGTAATACTAAAATCCAAATTTAAAACAGCCTGTAAAATAAATGCAACTGCATAAACCATGACCCCTGTACTCAGTGCTCTATTAATTTGAAAGACAATACTCAATATCATTCTTGTTGAATAATCAAAGCGTCGTTCTGCATATTCGTAAATACTAACTATGCCAGATCGAAATAAAGGGGGAATAACGACAAGCATTATGAAGAGCATGGCTATTGGTACAGCCATTTCAAAAGTCAACCATTTTAAACCTCCTCCCAATTTTAATCCTACAAAGGCAGGAGCCGAAATAAAACTTATGGCTGACAATTGAGTAGCCATGGTTGAAAGGCTTAATGGAAACCAGCCCAAAGAATTACCTCCAAGAAAATAATCTTTTGAAGACTTATTGTTTTTGAAAAAAAAGCCCAAAAATATAAAGCCAACTAAATAAATCAGAATTATTGCATAATCTAGGTAATTCATGTTTGGTCTTTTAGTGTAACAATTTGTAACGCATCAATTCTATTTTGTATGTTCAATTTGACTTTACTATGCCATTCATCCTTCAATAAACTAAGTAGAATAAGATCTACTTTTTGAGTGGAGGTAGTAGAGGTAAGATAATTTCTCAGCCTACCCTCTTGGATCACACCTATTTTTTTTAATGCTTGAATGCTTCTAAGGTTTTCTTCATGTACTCCAAAACCAATTCTTTCAAGTTCAAGCTGTTCAAAAATAAATTCGAACAATAAGTATTTTACATTTAAATTTAATCCCTTCCCCCAAAAATGCTTCCCTAGCCAGGTATGCCCCATTTTAATATTTCGCAAAGTTGGATTATATTCATATAAACTTGTAATACCAATAATTGCTAGGGAAGCTTTATGTAAAATTGCAAATGAAAAAACATTTCCTTCTTTTCTTTTAATAATAAAATCTTTAATGTAGGCCTTGAGTTGCTCTTCTCCATTCCCATTCTTAAGGAAATATGTCCAAATTGTCTCCTCTTTGGCAACTAGTATAAGAGATTCAAAATGCTCATACTTAAGAGGACAAAGTTTTACAAATTCGTTTTCAAAAGAATAATCTTTTAAAAAATCAAAACCTTTATTTGGTTGACTCATCAAGCTTCTTTCAAAAGGTCCAACACACAAGCAGCCGTCCAACTAAACGCACCTCCCCCGTATCCCACTTTCAATTTAGCAGCTAATTCTTTTTGTGATTCAAAATATTCATAGAACCCATGCTTAGAAACCAACTCGATTAAATCAGACTTGACAATTTTTGCAGTATCTTCATAAGCATATTTTTTTAGACCATGATAAATCATCCAATTCATCTGAGGCCAGATCGGGCCACGCCAGTATCTTTTGGAGTCAAACAGGGGGCTATCTACATCAAAACTTGGGCAAACATAAAAGTTTCTCTGATGTAAATTTTGCAAATAGTCATTTAATGCCTTGGCTTGTTTGCTATTCGGGATTTCAGCATATAGAGATGATAAACCACCGATTTCCTTATGAGGGATTGAATGATTTGCACGCAAGTCAAAAACAGTAAAGGTGTTTAATTCATCGTTCCAAAGTTTTTCTGAAAACTTTGGTTTCGCTTGTTGTTGCCATTCTTCAATTTCTCCTGTATCAAAACCAAACTGTTTGCCGATGTTGATCAAACTTTGATTGGATTTGATTAACACGGCATTCATTAAGGTATCTTGAATTAAAAATGGACTTTCTTCGAAAATTCCTTTCTCATCGTATTTATTTTTTTTTCCGAGTTGCAAAAGGTATACATAGCGATCATACTGATGAGTCGTTGGTCTTTCGTCTGAAGGTGCTATGCTAGTATCCCTCCGCTTATAAGATGGTAGTTCGTTATAATCAATTACGATACGATCCATAGACTCATCCCATAGAGGTGAATTGTCTCTGCCTGATTCCCAAGGATGGAAGATAAAAATAAGTCCTTCATTTTCCGGATCTCTGTATTTATAAAACCATCTATGCAAATTGACAATTTTTGGAAAAATTTGTTTAGCAAAAGATTGAATTTTTTGATTCTCAGGAAATCTTTCAAGTAAACATTCCAGAATAAATCCATGAACAGCGGGTTGCGTAATTCCTGAAGTTTTAGGATTTTGAGGCGCCCCTAAATTGACGTTTGCATCCCAAAAGTCGTAGTTCGGAAAATAAGTCTTTTCATTTTGGCTATGAAAAATAATATGAGGAAGCATGCCATTCTCCCATTGGCCGGAAAACAAGGATTCTAATTCACCAATAGCAAAATCAATATCAAAATGACATTGTCCTATAGCTGTAAATCCAGAATCCCAATTCCACTGAAATGGATACAATCGACTAGTGGGTATGGTGAATCCATCTTTCCAGTTTTTTCTTAGGATTTCTTGAGCAGTTGCTGCTAACTTTTCCAAAATATATAACTGTTGTGAATTATGAATCTAATGTACCAATAATAAAAATATTTTACTAATGATAAGGAAAAGGCATTGGCGGATTTTTTAATATCCACCAATGCACATGAGTAGTTAAAAAAATTTGTTTAAAAATTTAAAGTTCCTGTTACGAATATTCTTCTAGGAAGAATTGGCCTTCCGAAGAAAAACTCCCCTTCACCTTCTACAATTGCTCTTGGATTTCCTTCCGTGATACCTTGAACATCCGTCAAATTAAATACTGAAAAGCCCAATCGGAATGATTCTCCAGCTTCTCCCATACCAAAGGAATATCCTGCACCTAATCTCATTAGACTTATAGGATCCAATTCAATTGTATTGTCATCACTTGTAAACTTTGCTCCGGTATAATTAAGACTTGCAAAAGCATCAAAATTATTTTTGTCAAAATATAAACCTAAATAGCCAAGTAAATTTGGTTGCCTAGCTAATTCGTTTCCTTCGTTTACAGTTTCAGTGGTATTGTTAATAAGATCTTCTCTAGTGTTCTTGGTTATTTCGTGACTTTGGAAAGTAAAAGAACCTCTCAAACTCAAACCATCGACTAATCTATAATCAGCAGTTGCTTCTAAACCAATGGTAGCTGTGTTTTGTTCGTTACGATTGACTTGTTCTAATACACCATTTACAAAAGAGTTTTGTATTGAAATTCTGTCAGTTAAGCCTACATAGTATGCAGCTACAGAAGCACTAAAATTGTCATTCCCAAGTTTAACACCAGCTTCCCCTTGAAGGATGGTTTCGGGGTTATAGTCAGTACCGGTTATGCCAGTAGCAAGTGGAGCAAAACCTCTGAATTGAGGAAAGAAATATCCTCTTGAAAAGTTAGCATATAAATTTGCTGTATTACTAAGTTCATATAAACCAGCCAAGGAAACTGCCCAACTAGAAGCTTCAACTCCTGCACGAACAAAACTTCCATCAGCGAATCTGACATTTGCCAAGTCTGCAGATAATTCTGGATCATCATAAACTTGTGATTCCACGATGTTTCCATTGCTAAATTGACCTGCTGTAGTTTCAAATCTAAAACCAATGTCAAAACGCCATTTGTTGGCAATAACTTCATCCGTTAAATAAAAGGCAGTTCTATTTTGACGAAGGTATTTGTTACTTGTTTGTCCAATTCGGTTATTGATCCCTGCTTGAGAATAGATTACATTAGCTCCAGTAGAGTCAACAATATTTATGTCAACTAATTTTGGATTATTATTCCATTCTGAAACCACTCGATATTGGTAATTAATATCATCGGCTTCTGAACGACCGATAAAAGTACCTAAGGTAATGTTGTGACTTCCTCCACCAGTAGTTACTGTCTTTGTGATGGCTGCTTCTCCAGAATAATCAGTCATTGGTCTAATTCTATCCACATGCAAATTATCCAATACAAGATCAGATCCATTTACGGATCCACTCAATCCATGGTAATTTGCAGTATAACCCTGGTTTCCTGGAGCAACAGCATCAACGTATTTATCTAGTGTGATAGGGTTTCCTCCATTGGCACCATTACCTCCCACATAAAGTGCGAAACTGTGCTTATAATTTGCCAATCTTGATTTGGCTTTAAATTTTAAAGATTCAGAAAGATTGTATTCAAACTCACCAAGAACATAACCTCCATTCGTATAGACACCATCTTCGTATGGACTATCATAAACTCCTCCTGCAGTCAAAAATGAAGTATTGCTCAATTCTGATGTCATCAATTGTGATACAGGTTCTCCGTCATTACCATCAATTCTTTCTCTAGAACCTCCTTCTAATGGTAGAGGCATTAAAAATTGAGCCCTATCGTTTATAAATTGACCATGAAGTGTGAATGCCCCCTTGTCAAAAACTTTTTTGATGTTTGCTCTCATCTGCCCCCCTCGAGTGGGTACACCTGTTTCATATGGCCCTTCATCATATCTCATAAATCCAGTAATTGCGTAGTAGGTATTTGAATTTTCACCTCCTAGTTTTCCACCACTATAAAAGTCTGTCTTCAATCTACCTCCATCAGCCCATTCTAAGTTGACGATATTGCCTGGATTCGTATCACCTGTTTTACTAATGTAGTTAATGATACCTGCTGCAGATCCTGCTCCATATAAAATAGAAGCACCACCTCTAACAAATTCAACACCTTTAAATCCTATATCGGGTCTGGCATAAACATCATGCGCGGATGAATTCAAACCAAAAGTTGTCATCAAAGGTAAACCATCGTATTGCAAAGGATTAAAGGTGTATTGTCCACCTGAGGGAAGGCCTCTCACAAAAAGGTTAGTAGCTGTTTCACCACCTCCACCTTCAGCTGTTACACCTGGAATACTTCTTAAGATGTCAGCTTGACTATTTGCATTCAGCTTTGTGATATCCTTCATTCGCATAGAACTTATAGATAGAGGTGCCTGTTTTTGAGACCTAAAGGTACTTGAAGCTGTTACTACAATTTCATCCAAACCAATCCCAGAGGTTAGAGAAAAGTTCTGATCAACTGATTGACCTCCAGCGACCGTTATTTCTGTACTCTGTCCACCGAAACCGGCATAGGCCACTTGTATAGTATAGAGCCCATCTGGTAGATTTAAACTGTAACTTCCATCAAAATCAGTGACCGTTCCTGTGTTCAACTCCTTTACATAAACTGTTGCTCCGATTAAAGGTTCATCTGCATCGGCATCCGAAATTATTCCAGAAATTGTGTTTTGGGCTTCGAGTGATGTGCTAATAAATAAAAAGCCTGTAATAAAGAAAAGTACGTTAAAAGTTTTTAGTAGTTTTTTCATCATTTAGTTCCGTTTTATTTAAAAAATAAAATATATAATTCTGCGAGTGTACAATGTATGCATCAAATGTACGGTCTAGGTTATGTTCAATTTCAGTATAATACTATCGTTTTATGACACTATTCTATATTAATATTCTTATTTATCTAAAAATATTCTTATAATAGTATAGGTATAATTGTTTGATGTAGGATTCTGAAGCTTTTACTGACAAACCAAAAAAGAATTTAATGAAACCAGAATATGAAGTAATCGCTGAACCAGCTGAGAGGTCCTTTACAGCAAAAATTGTTTCAAGAAAAAATCGACCCTTATTGAGTCAAGCTTGGCATTTCCATCCGGAATTAGAGATTTGTTATACGCTAAAAAGTAGTGGTAAACGATTTGTTGGAAATCAAATTTCGGATTATCAAGAATCCGATTTGGTCATGTTTGGATCAAATTTACCTCATGGATTTACAACAGAAATGAACTGCAGTCAAGTTGTGATCCAAATGAATATCGACTTTTTGGGTGAAAAATTTATGACAAAACCAGAACTAAATGCTATCAATCATCTATTTGAAAAAGCAAAATTCGGTTTAGAATTTTCAGAAAAAACCAAGGTCAAATCAAAGAAAATCATTAAAAAAATTCTTAGGAAAACAGGTATGCCTAAACTTTTACATTTATTGGAGTTACTAAACTTATTGGCAGAATCTAATAATTATAAAAAAATATGTTCTGAGGAGTATGCACTTGGCCTAAATGTTTCTCAACTTGACCGAATTAAAATAGTATACGATCATATCATGGATAATTATCATAAAGAGGTTAGTATTAAAGAGGTTGCAAACAAGTTGAATATATCGGAACCTACTTTTTATAAATTTATAAAAAAACAAACCAAAAAGACTTACACTCAAATTATTAATGAATTCAGGATAAACCATGCCTGTAAACTTTTAATGACTACTGATAAAAATATTGGGCAAATTTGTTTTGAATCTGGGTATAACAATGTCTCCTATTTCAATAGGAAATTTAAGGAGGTGATGCATCAAACACCTCATAGTTTTAAAGAGCAGTACATTGGACAAAATCGATAGAATTTTAATCCTTCTAATTCTGTCACAATATTTTCAAATCCATAAATACTTGACCAATTTTCAAGCAGTTAAAATGTTAAAAAGTCTTAAGAATTAATTTGGCTTTAAACCTTTCCTCTCTTCTTCAATCAAAGAGGTAAATCATTTAAAAAAATCTATTATGAAAAGAACAAAATTGTTAGTCAGTTTTATTTTACTAGGATTTCTATTTATCTCTTCAGCATCAGCTCAAAGAGGAATGCAAAAAAAACATCAACACAAACCTTGGATAAAGATTGGTTCCCAAAAGGTTAATTACAAAATGGATCGAGATGTTATTCGAGTTGGCCCTCAAGATGGCTTTTTTAAAAAATTGAAAGTTCAAATTACAGGTGGTACTGTCAACATGCATAAAGTAATCATCGAATACGGAAATGGTAGTAAAGATGTCATTCAAGTTAGAGATAGTTTTACAGGAGGAACTGGTTCAAGAGTCATAGATCTACCAGGAGGAAACAGAGTCATAAAAGACATAACATTCTTTTATGATACTAAGAATAGTTCAAGAAAGAAAGGTACTGTTCACATATTTGGAAGATAAATTCTAAATAATTCACGTTGCAAAAATAAAGCCCTCTGGAATAATAGATCCAGAGGGTTTTTACAGAGTAAGTGGAAAGCAATGAATTTCATACAAGACAAAGTACTTGAGCATGATGATTTAACTCAAAATAGCTTTGCAAATCCGGAGTGAATAAACAAAAGAACCATATTATATCATGTGACCTTCTTGTTTGCATTGAGTCATCCAAAGCGTTGGGTGAAAGAGCGCTGAGGGCAGTTTCTATCCTTAAGCGGAATCGATCAAACAATAAAGTCTGGCCATTGAGGCCCAAGCTTAGATTTTCTTCCGGACTTGGTTGTTTAGGGCTCGATTCAGGAATAGTTATAGATCTTGGATCATCATGTGCTTTAAAAAGGATCAAGTCTATGGAGCGTTGTTCAGTACCATATCCAATCTTAGTACCCCAGCCCATCCTTTCGTAGATGGGTATATTGGGAGTTGTCAAGGAAAGATCCAAGGGTTCTGCTTTGGCTAGCCGACCATACATTGTGGCAACACGGAATTTTCCTGGAGTGAGTTCAGTTCCAATTCCTAAAAAATTAAGGTTAGCTAAAGTAAACTTCGAAAAATTCATAGCACGATGTCCCAGATGAAGTTTCATCCACTTATAATGAGGACTCGTCCCAAATCGGATGAAGCGATCTCGTTGTGCGCGTACATTGTTACGGAGATCGTTTTTCAAAGCATCTACCATCTCATTCCAATTAGGTAGAGACGATTCACGATTACGTGCTGTTACCGCTAATGAAAATGGAATATTTATTTGAAAAACACGAACATTCAGATTAGCATTCAAACCATAAAAAAAAGGGTCCTGACGGAGCGGGCCACCACTAGAATTGTAAGAACGCATGTTGAGACCCACTCCACCTGACAAAGTTAGAGGGTTTCCAAAATCAGTAAGGTCTTTAAATACATCCTTGAAGTAGCTTTTGAAAAAGTTTTTCTCAGAAACTGTTTCCAGATCTTCCAGAGGTTCCAGTTGCGCAGAAAGGAAGAAGGGAATAGAGAGTAGGCTAATAAGCACAAAAGCACACTTTTTCATATGTGTTATTTTCATCTGGATATAAATTGTATTCTATCGAAAGTCTGTTCTAATGGTATCAAACTATTGATGGAATTTATTTTAGGGCGATCTTCCATTTGGTTTTTAATTAGTTACGAAGTAAAATTAATAGTTGGCCTGCGATGATTTCCGTCAATTTGGTATCGAAATCCGTCAAATTCTCAAAAAAAGGCAGCTTTTTTCCGCCAGTTTGTAGCATTTTCCGTCATTGATTTAAAAACAATCGTCAACGGAAACAGATTTTCTGCTTGAATGCCATTGGAAAATAGAGGAGTATTTTGATAACAGTTGTTGAGGATGTATTTATATTTTCTTAAGGCAGTTTCAGATACATGTAGGATCTCTTTTTTAACTTTCTTAAACCGATTTGGTAAAACCCCTAAGATCATGTTTAGAGGTTCTACCTAAATCTAAGTCAATTTACCTCGCTACTATTGTTCTTAAAGTTTGTATTCCGCCTGGGTAGCTTATTTTAATAAAATACATGCCTTCTTCTTCAAGATGATAAGGCTTTTGTAAAAATTCAATTTTATTAAAAGTTTCCGAAACAAAATTCATCCCGTTAACATTAAAAATTTCTATTAATACATCACTTTCTTCTTCTAAAATTAATTCCAAATTAAAATCTCCTTTATTTATCGAAGGCATTAATTTTGCATTCAAAAACCCTTCGAGTTCCTGTCGACAAGCCATGATCTCCACCGTTTTATCAATAGAAATATTTGGGCAATCTCCACTAGTAATTTCTAAGTAAATATCATATTCCCCTACTTCTGTATAAGAATACAATGGATTTACCTCGGTACTTGTGATGCCATTTCCAAAGTCCCAGAAAAACGAAGCACTTGGATCAATTTCAATATTACTGTAATCAATAAAATGAATGGTATCGCCGGTACATGCAGTATTGCCAACTAAAAATTTGCTCTCAATACTTGCACCATCAAAAACTGATATTTCTATTTCTTCTTCAGTGGTACAGCCCTCAGCATTTGAAGCTTCCAATACATAAACACCAGATTCTACCTCCTGATTCTCAATCATTACACTTTGGCTGTTGTAGGTATTTCCTGAAGGAGAGGTCCATATCCAAGATGTTGCATCTGTACCTATATCTAAAAGCTCAAGTTCTTCTTCATCACAAATTATTTCACCAGAGGATAG
>CALIIW010000241.1 GCA_938018185.1 uncultured Saprospiraceae bacterium | reverse complement strand
AGATTTGAAGAAGTTAGTCACTGGATCGGCCTGCCCCTGAGCTTGCCTCGGGGAGATCCAGCGCCAGTTCCGTTACTTGTGTTTCTGAAGCTTGAAGACAGGCCATGTGGCAGGAGAGCTTCCGAAACATATTCTTGGATTACCTATAAAGGGTAATAGAGGCAGTAGTATTAAAACAATAATCTTGTCAAATAAGGACGGGATAAATCGCGTCCCTACATTTTCTTTATTAAAGTAAACTTTTCACTTTATTTTCGCCTTTCAACTTTAACTGCTTCACCATTCGACTTTTATCAGGCTTGCGCCGGAGGCGTATTAAAATTCATATTAGGAAAAGGATTTTGTTGTTCCTTAATCGGGCCAAATTGACTTTCGTATTTTTTTACATTTTCAGCCAAAGCTCTCAATAATCTTTTTGCATGAGGAGGAGTCATAACAACCCTTGCTTTAACCTTAGCCTTAGGGACATTAGGCATGATTCTTACATAATCAAAGACAAACTCTGAGTGAGAATGAGATATTATTGCCAAATTTGAATATACCCCTTCTGCCATCTCTTCTGGTAGCTCTATATTCAATTGTCCTTTTCCTTTCTTTGGTTCTGCCATTATTTTATTTTTAATTAATTTACATTCAAATTTATAATAATTCTCATCTAATTATTAAGATAATTCTAACGAATGGAAAACTATTTTGATACAAATAAGAAACTTTGGAATGATAAGGTTCCGGTCCATTTGGGCTCAGAGTTGTATATGTTGGAGGAGTTTCTCAAAGGATCAAGTTCTTTATGCCCCGTCGTAACACAACAGTTGGGTGATATAAAAGGTAAATCTATCTTGCACCTTCAGTGCCATTTTGGTCAAGATTCCTTGTCAATGGCAAGAATGGGGGCTAAGGTCACGGGTGTGGACTTTTCTGAAGAAGCCATCAAAAAGGCAAAAGATCTAAATGAACAACTTAATCTGGATGCTACATTTGTAGAAGCTAACGTCTTAGAGTTGGAAAAACAGCTAGAAGGTCAATTTGATATCGTATTTACTTCTTTTGGTACCATAGTTTGGCTGCCTGATCTTAACAAATGGGCTAACATAATCAATCGATTCTTGAAACCTGGAGGGCAATTTATATTTGTTGAATTTCACCCAACAATAAACAGCCTGGATTGGGATACAGGAAGCTTTGATTATAACTATTTTAATTCAGGAGAACCTTACCATGAAACTGTGAACGGGACGTATGCGGATATGGATTCCGATTTAAAAGGAGAAGAATATTTTTGGCAGCATTCTTTCGGAGAAATTTTCAATGCTTTATTGGGGCAAGGACTCAGCTTGCAAAGTTTTGAAGAGTATCCTTTTTCTTCTTATGATGTTTTTGGAGAAATGAAAAAGATAGATAATTGGAAGTATGTGTATGCTAAAATGCAAGCTTCTTTTCCGCATATGTTTTCAATGAAGATGAAGAAATTTAGTTGATAGTTCATCGTTTCCTCTTTCCATTTGCCAAGCAGGTTTAATAAAGGGTTTCTTTTATAACCTAGCCATATATTCCATATTTGCCCATTTAAAATTAAGGGAACTACTTCTCTCTATAGTTCAAGCAAGCACTCAATGTCATTATTGCCTTTTTTTTTGTATTTTGTACTTGTCAGTTCAACTATGCACAAATGAGGATAATTACAAATACAAACATAAGAAGACACTATGGTATATGCCTATGCATCATATGCCTCTTTGTTTGTCTGAGCAAACCTAATGCTCAATGTCCTGGAACCATAGATGCAGGAGAAGATTTCTACGTTTGCAAAGATGCAGCAATAGATTATGAATTATTCGGGAGTATCTCCGGAGACTGGATCAGCTTTGAATGGCTTCCAAATGAATTTGTAGTAAATCCTTATAGACTACAAACTGATATCATCTTACTTCAGTCTACTACTTTTGAACTTCAAGGCACCTTCATTTCTGATAATAATTTGATTGAGAATCCAGGGTTTGAGAATGGACTTACTGGATATAGCAATGATCCTTCTTATGGAACGGGCTATTTTAGTAACGGGTCAATTTATACACAATTGGGTCCCATTTCCTCAGGAGCAAATGGAACTGAAAATTTCTTGTTTCAGAACACCCATTGTCCAGGAGCATTTCCTTCAGGATCTTTGATCTGTGGACAAAACATTATTGACGTAATACCTAACACAGATTATGAGTTTTGCTTTTGGATTGTCAATCTAAATCAGATTAATACTGCAGTGGTTCAGTTACGTGTGAATGGAGAGATCATAGGTTCAGGTGGCGGGGCTACCAATGGTCAATGGGTGCAACATTGCTTCACCTGGAATTCAGGTTCAGATACAGAAGCTTTTTTAGGCTTGTATAATTTGACTGGTGAATGTTATGGCAATGATTTTGGAATTGATGAATTAGTTTTTAATGAACGTTGTCAGCAAAGTGATTTTGTAAATGTATATCTAGAAGAGTTGAGCCTAGACGTTCAAGCCTCAGAAATTTTAAATTGTGAACAAACTTCTTTTGAGTGGACGGCCACAGCAAGTTCTTTATTGAACAATAGTATAGAGTTAAGTCTTGTAAATGAAAATGGGGAAGTAATAAGTTTTAATTCTGATGAAGTAATAGAAATATCAGAACCTGGAACTTACACTGTGATTTTAAACAGTCCAGAATCTGGTTGTTCACTAATAGAGGAATTTATAGTTGAGATAGATACCATCCCGCCTCCATTTATTCTTGGTGAAGCACAAGAAATAAATTGCATTGGTACGGTTCAATTGGATGGTAGTCAAAATGATGCTTATGATTTTGCTTGGACCACGGATAACGGAAATTTTGTTTCCGGAGAAACCACCTTAACACCTACAGTCGATCAAGCAGGAACCTATTATTTAAATCTAAGTGGAGATAATGGCTGTAGCTCATTGGTGGCGTATGAGGTTTACCTTAATGCCTTAGCACCAGAGATCATGGCTTCTGTTGAAGGCAACTTAAACTGTTTAGAAACCTCCGTTTTTATTTCAGCCAATGGATCTGCAGAAGGTCCCGAATACACATATGTCTGGACAAATGAACAAGGAGAAATTTTAGAGGTCTTATATCCATTATTATTTGAAGTCGATCAAGCGGGTACTTACTATTTGAACATTACAGATATTAATACACAATGCAGTTCTGAAATTGAAGTGTTAGTTACAGAAGATCTAACAGAACCGGAAGTGTTTTTTGTCCAACCAGAAATTTTGACTTGCGAAAATCAACAGGTATTAATTGACATATCTGGCTCTTCCTCAGGAGATGATTTTACCTATGTTTGGAGTAATGAAAATGGCGTACTAATAGATACCGACTTTCAAGAATCTATTTTGCTTGCTACCCCAGGAACATATAATCTGGAAATAATAAATAACTTGAATGGTTGTTCTTCTTCTGTTGAAATAATTGTAGAAGAAAACATAACTCTTCCCGAAGCTAGTATTCCAGATTTTGGAATGCTTAACTGCAATCAAGATGAGATCATGCTTCAAGTAATGAATTCAAATATTGACATGGAACTGTTGTACAATTGGACAAGTTTAGACGGGTACGAATTGCTGGATAATACCAACGAGCAAATTTTAGTATCTCAGGCAGGAACATACGAAGTCATACTTACTAATATTGAAACTGGCTGTACAGCAGTGTATGAAATTAATCTAACAGCTGATTTCTTGAACCCTGAAATTGAACTGAACAATCCTGAAACAATCAACTGTGAAGTTTCTTCTGTTCTATTAAATTTTAATTATAATGGAGATCGCGATTTAAATATTCTATGGACGGAGCCTTCTGGCTCTACAAGTTCCTTGGATGAATTTGAAGTCTCAAGTCCTGGTGTTTATACAGTCTTAGTTATTGATGAATCAAATGGCTGTTCCGCAAGTGCAAGTGTTGAGGTATTTGAAAATATAGAATTACCAATGATAGATGCCGGTATGGATGGCAATTTAAATTGTGATCTAACAGAAATTCAATTGCAAGGATCTACAAACTTGAATGCTAATTTTGAAGTTAACTGGACTACAACAAATGGAAATATATTATCTGGCCAGAATACGCTTAACCCGATTGTAAATGCAGCTGGAATTTATACCTTAAGTATTGTTAATCTGGAAAATGCTTGTGAAAGGGAAAGCATGGTCATGGTAACACAAGATGCAGATACACCAATAGCAGATGCCGGTCCTTCGGGCGAAATTACTTGTAGCAATGAAGTTTTTATTTTAGATGCATCTGCTTCCTCTTCAGGTGACAACTATGATTTTCTCTGGGGAACAGACAATGGGGTTTTTGATTCTGGAGAAAGTACTTTGATGCCAATGGTCTCTGCTTCTGGGACTTATTTTTTAACGATAACAAATACAGATAATCAATGTACCTCAGTTTCTTCTGTTCAAGTAATTGAGAATGCAGAATTGCCAGAAATATTATTCTCTGCACCTTTGGTATTGAATTGTGATGTGCAAGATTTTGAACTTATTAATTTATCACATGATTTTGATGCGAACTTATCTTACAACTGGTCTTCAAATGAAGCATTGGTAAATAGCTTTGATAATGGTTCCGTCCTTGTAAGCCAAGCAGGGACTTATACATTAGAAATTACAAATCAAGATAATGGATGTAGCCAAGTTTCAACAATTGAAATCTTAGAAAATTTCAGTGTTCCTGAAATTGATGCGGGGTCTGACTTGGTAATTGACTGTCAAGAAAGCAATTTACTTGCAAACGCAATTTTAGTAGGTGATCCTGATAACTATGATATTTTATGGAGTACCTTAGATGGAAATATTACTTCAGCAATAGATATTTTGAATGCGACATTTGATCAAGCAGGGACCTATCAAATAGTAGCGATAGATAAGGAATCAAAATGTATTGCTCAGGACGAATTAGTTATTAGCAATGAGCTAGATGTTCCGGATTTCGAAATAGCAAGTCCGGAAGTTTTGAATTGCGATCTTCAAATTCAAATTTTAACTGCTTCAATTCCTTCAAGCAGTGGAGACTATTCTTATCATTGGACTAGTACCAATGGCAATATATTGTCAGGACCAAACTCTGAGATGGTGGAGATTGATGCTCCCGGTGTTTATAACTTGTTAGTAACTGATCTAAATAATGGCTGTACTTCTGAGCAAGAAGTAATTGTAGAGCAGAATATTCTAGTACCACTTAGTTCTGCTACAGTCTCTGATGTTTTGAGTTGTGTACAATCTTCTGTTTTGATTTCTGTTGATCAACAAACGAATCAGAATGTTAGTTATCAATGGACAAGTACGAATGGAAATATAATAAATGGTGCAAACGGATCTATTGCTGAGGTTGATCAAGCAGGGACCTATACACTTGTTACCACCTTTTTGGGTAATCAATGTAGCAGCACCATTGATGTTACAGTTTTGCAAGATGAGGATTTGCCTTTGGCAATAATCGAAAGTCCTAGGCAACTAGATTGCAACACTGCTACAATTATTCTTGATGCTGGAAACTCTTCACAAGGAAACAACATTTCCTTTGCTTGGGAAAGTAATAGTGGTCAACTCTTGATTGGAGAAAACAGCTTGTTTCCGGAAGTGACAGAAGCAGGTACATATACCTTAAATATCATCAATGAAACAAACGGATGTGAATCATCTGCAAGTATTTTAATTGAAGAGAATCTTGTTACTCCTGGAATCGATCTTCAAGCAGATGGCATGTTGGATTGCAATACTTTTGATGTAAGAATTGAGAATATGGCTACACCACCTAATGGAACATTTGAATATGAATGGAGCAGTTTGAACGGACAGATAGATACTTCTATTGATTTACCAGGCATTCAAGTTAGTTCTACAGGAACTTACACATTGATAATTACAAATTTAGAAAATGGATGTACTAGTGAACAAGAGATAGAAATTTTTCAAGATTTAAGTCAACCAATTGTTCAAATTTCTGAACCTCAAGATTTAAATTGTATACAATCACAAGTGCTAATAAATTCATTAGGCTCAAGTGTTGGAGATGAATTTACTTACCAATGGACTTTGGATGGCCAAGTCATTGACGTAAGCGGAGATGGCACGGAAATAATAGCTGATCAAGCAGGTGTTTATAACTTGCTAATAACAAACGAAAATAATCAATGTACAAGTGAAGAGAGGGTAGAGGTTTTTGCTGATTTTGAATTGCCTGAGATAAATTTGATTAATCCAGGTGTTTTAAATTGTTATCAAACAGATTTAATTATTACTACTACCGGTTCTTCTGTTGGGGCAAATTTTGAATATACTTGGTTAGATCCATTCGCTGAAATAATTTCTGGTCAATCTGGAAATTCATTAACTGTTTCTGAAGCGGGAACATACATGTTGCAAATTGAAAATATTGAGAATGCTTGTGTTTCTGCCTTGTCAATTGCCATTGATTCTGATTTTGAGAACCCAGAAGTTGAAGCTGGACCTAGTTTGACTTTAAATTGCTTTGAGCCAATCTTAAACTTAGAAGGAGAGATCATTTTTGCAGGAGATAACTTTTTAATTGATTGGAATACATTGGATGGTCAAATTATTTCTGGTGAAAATTCATTAAGTCCAGAGATTGGATCGGCAGGTGTTTATGAAATGATTGTAACAAACACTACAAACGGTTGTAGCAGTATTGATCATGTTACTATTTTTTCAGACTTAGAGGATCCTTTGGCAAATTTCTTAGAACCTTCTATTTTGAATTGCTTAGTCGAGGAAGTAAATTTAGATTTAGTTGTTGATACTGAATTGGAAGATTTCAATATTGAATGGTCATCAAATGGAGCAGTGATTTCTGCTGGAACGTCTGATGCAACTTTGATTGTTAATGAGCCAGGAATATATGAAGTACTGATAGTAAATAATATTAACGGATGTACGGCAGAATATACTGTCGCTGTATTACAGGACATAGAAGCTCCAGAAGTTGATGCTGGAGATGCTGAGATATTAACTTGTAATTTGGAAAGTTTTAATTTGAACGGATCTGGCTCCACCGGACCGAATTTTGTTTACACTTGGAGTACAAATGATGGAGTGATCAATGATGGCGCAAATACTTTAAATCCCTTGGTGAATCAAGCTGGCACCTATACCTTGGAGATCTTAAATACAGAAAACGGATGTAAGGCTATTGATGAGCTTATTGTAACTAGGATAACAGATGTGCCTCTAGGGATGGAGGTTTCAATAGAAGAGCCACTTTGCCCAGGAGAGACGGGCGCTATCTTTTTTGATTTTATAGATGGAGGAGGAGAACCTTATCAGTATTCAATTGATGGCGGACAAAGTTTTCAAAGTGAATATGAATTTTTAAACTTACCTGCTGGAAATTATGATCTCTTAATCGAAGATATTAATGGCTGTACCTTAATGGAGTTTATTACAATTCCAGAACTTGCTCCAATGGGCTTAAGCATAGAGTCTGAATTAAGTATATTAGTAGGGGAGGAAAGGGTTTTGGAACCTAGATTGACCAATGTATTAGAATCAGAAATTACAAGCATACAGTGGACACCTTCTGAAGGATTAAGCTGTGATGATTGTCTCAATCCAGTAGCAAGTCCAAATACAGAAACGGTATACACTCTAAATATCACCACTAAAAATGATTGCCCATTGTGGACGGATGTATTATTAAAAGTAGATCGTGAAATCTCCGTTTACATTCCATCCGCTTTTTCACCTTTCAATAATGATGGGATTAATGATGTATTCTTCATCAATGCTAAAGATGGAGCTGTCGCAAATGTTGAGTCTTTTCAAATTTATGATAGATGGGGTAATAAGGTGTTTTATGATGAAAATTTCTTGCCAAATAATCCGGATAATGGATGGGATGGTACCTACAGAAATGAAAAAATGAACACTGGTGTTTTTGTCTACTATGCTGTCATTGAATTGGTAGATGGTACGGTACAATTATTTGAAGGTGATCTGACCTTATTGTACTAAAAAATAGCTTAATAGTTTTCTTGTATTTTCCTTGTCTCACTGAATACCGTTAGTATTCCTAGGAGAGCTTGGTGTAATTTTAATTTTGAAAATATATATATTAATATTAAAACTCCACCAATGAAAAATTTAAACTATCTAGTTATACTATTGTGTGCAACTTTCTTTTTAAACCAATCTTGCAAGGCACAAGTAAGTGAGGATTTTGTTCCAACAGAAATCAAAATTGGCGATAAAATTCAAGGCGATTTAAGTGCAGGAGAAATAATCGAATTGGATTGGGCACAACTAAGCAATGTCGCCTGTTTTCCTGGAAACAAATTTTTTGAATTTCAAGGAAACCACGTTTTCTATAGACTCGAAATAGAACCTAAATCCACAACAGTAATTAGTCTTACGCCTCTCAATTCGAAAGATCGTATTAATTTATATGCCTTGAGAAATGGGTCTGGAAATATTAATATACCTCCAGATGTCCAAAGAGCCATAAGTTGCGAAGCAGCTTATCCAGCTTACCATGGAGAACCAAATTTGAATATCCAGTCCGAAACAAAAGAAATAGAATTTGATGCCATCAATAAACCTTATACCATCCTGATCGGAGTAGCCGGTGCAAGGGATGTTTTGGAAGGTGCTTATGAGCTTAGTATCAGAAAAAAGTAATACTGATTTCTTAATAAATTTTAATGGTCATTAGTTGGAAAATTTTGTTTAGAAACTATCAGCTGATGACCAATTTTATTCTACTTTCAAAAACTTGTAAATTCTTCCTTCAATTTTAATAAAATAGGAACCCGCTGCTAATTGGGAAAGATCTAATTGAGTTTTGTTGGAAATACTTTCTCCACTTTTAATTGTAGTGCCAGTTAAAGAAGTAATTACATAATCAAATCCTGTGTTTGCTATGTTTTCTATCTGAAGAAGATCTCTCACAGGATTAGGAGAGATAAGTACTTTAGACTTTGTGTTCAATTCGTTTTGTGAACTTGTGATTTCCTTTTCAACAACCTTATTAAAGAACTTCCAAATCTCTTTGGCAGCTATAATTCCTGTTTCTCCTTCAGACCACCAACCTGGCCAAGTATGTGCCATGTCATCAATGGCGTATAACCAAACCTCATTTTGATTGCTGCCCATGGTATGGTAAGTGTAAGCAGTTTTTTCGATGATGCCAGTTTCGGTTTCTGTGCAAGCGTTTTTATCCTTCCAAAAATTATTTACGGTGATGTAATCAGGTGCACCACCCCAGCCACCGAAAGTTGTGATAGAACCATCAACAGGGACCGTACCATCTGCCAAGCCAGAAATTTGAAAAATCGGAACTGCTTCAGAGGAGGTACAATTATTCCAATCATAACCACTCATGGTTCCTGTAACAGAAGCAATGGCTTTGAATACTTCTGGTTTCTCACAAGCTAGCGTGTAACTCATAAATCCGCCATTTGACATCCCACAGGAGAAAGTATGTGCTGGATTTAAATTGTGTTCTTTCTGCAGAAAAGCTGCAAGCTCTGATATAAAGCCTATGTCATCGGTTTGACTTATGTTTAGATTTGAATTCCAATGTGTTGTTCCAGCAAGATCTAAGGTACCTTGTGGATAGCAAACTGCAAATTTTTGCACATCAGCTTCTTCACTCATACCTGAATAACCCATGATAACTGAGGCAGAACTGGTATACCCGTGCAGTACAAATACCAAAGGAGCATTTTCAGAAATCTCATCAGGAATATGCAAATAATATTCTCGCTGTATGCCATCATGTTCAAAAATTAAAGGCTCTTGAGCAAAAAGAATAATAGGTAAGATGCATAGAACTAGAAGAAAGATTCTCATGTTTTGTCGATTTGACTCTAATTTAATTATTCTAAGGCATTTTATTAGTTTAATTTTATAGAAAAAAGTCCTTGCCTAAGAAAAAATCTGGAACATATAACGTTTACGTTGTTGAATTAGATCCAAAAGTTTGGAGTCAACGAAAAAAATTCAGAGAAGCAAATCCAAATTTTACTGGAAAGCTAGAATGTTTGTATGTGGGTATGACCAGCAATACACCTGAAGAAAGATTTAAAAAACATAAGACTGGATATAAGACACGAAAAGGAGTTAAGATTTCTTCCCCCATCGTAGAAAAATTTGGGCTTTTTCTTAGACCAAGCTTGTATGAAAATTTTAACCCAATGACGAAGCAAAAAGCGGTCAAAATGGAAAAAGAACTTGCAGAAAGCTTAAGAAAAAGAGGTTATGCTGTTTGGTGGAATTAAGCTCAATAGACACTAAAGATATATGTTAAAATTTTAAATATAATTCGAGAGGAGTCTTTTTAATCATTTATATATTATAATTTCATGATAACATAAGTCCGATATCATGATAAATTCCTCCAAGTATTACCTTTTGGTTATTTTTCTTATGACCAATCAACTTATATTTTCACAAGTTAGTTATACCGCGAATACATCAGTGCCTGCAAACAATGACATGTTTCGATACGGGATAAACCCTGGCTATTATGCTTCTTGGGGAAATTTAGACACTACATTGGCAAATATTTCAGTAGGAGTACCTTCTCAGGGCATTGTAGGCGCAAGTACAAAAACTTGGAGAGCTGCCATGCCTGAGCATTTTGTCAATCAATATGGTTATGATATTCGTGATTTTGCTTTTGATCACTATGATCAATTGGGTATGGATAACCACACCATTTTTTTAGAAGGGCCTGAGACGGCTCATATAGACAATACCAATTATTGCAGTGGGAGTCCTTCTCTTATTTTTGATAAAATTTATGAAGACATTTGGGATGGAGGAGCCAATGGCACGCCTTATAATGATGACAATTATTTTGCTAAGTATGTTTATAATGTAGTTGATGAATACAAAGACCATGTGCAATATTGGGAAATCTGGAATGAGCCAGATTTTAGTTTTTCGGCAGCGGCATACGATCCACCATCAGTGGCTACTTCTTGGTGGAATGTTGATCCGGATCCATGTGATCTTAAAATAAAAGCGCCGATTTATAGATATATAAGAATGTTAAGGATTGCCTATGATGTTGTCAAAACGCTTGATTCTACAGCATACATTTGTACTGGAGGGATTGGTTATCATAGTTTTTTAGATGCTATTTTGAGAAATACTGACAATCCGGTAGATGGTTCTGTAACAGCTGATTATCCAGATAAGGGAGGAGCTTATTTTGATTGCTTGAGTTTTCATGTTTATCCGCACGCAGCAGGTTGCTATAGGGCTGGATGGAATAGTGCAACAAACGGATGGGATTATCAAAGACATTCAGATGCAGGGGCAGAATGTATTTCTAGCTACTACCAAGATTTTGTAAGCGTATTGGAAGATCATGATTATGATGGTGTCACTTATCCTAAAAAACGTGCTATTATTACAGAGACCAACGTTCCTAGAAAAGGGCCAAATTTTGAACCTTTGTGGGCTGGTCAAAATTATGGAAACGATACCATTCAAAGACATTGGCTGATCAAAGCAATGGTGATCGCTCAAAAAGAAGGCATCGATCAAGTCCATTTGTACAAACTTGGGGAACATCAAGATTATGCAACTGCTTCCTCTGAGTATGCCATGATGGGGCTGTTTGAAAACCTAGGAGCTGTATCACCTTACAATCATGTGTTTACTGATGAAGGCAAAGCCTATAAAACAATTGCAGAAGAGCTTTGTGATATGGAAGTTGATTTTACAAAAACAACAAACTTAGCCCTTCCTTCAGATATTAATGGGGCTGCTTTTGTTGATGTAAATGGAGATTATACCTATGTGCTCTGGGCCAAAACCGATACCGATATGTCTGAAGTTGCTTCGGCTACTTACACCTTTCCGGCATCATTTAATTTAACAGATCTGGATGTAAAGCAATGGGATTATGCACACAATACTACATCAACTACAAGCTCAGCAACTAATTTGGCACTTACCGGAGCCCCTGTATTTTTAACAGCTAAAGACTGTGATACCAATTTGACATTGGCTACGACTTACACAAGTGGAGAGATTGAATCATTGAATGCAAGTAATCAAATTACAGCGACTAATTTGGTTCAAGCAGGTGCTGATATATTGTATAAAGCTGGTTCTACTATCTGTTTGGACAATGGTTTTGAAGTCGAAGTGAACGGCGTTTTTGAAGCCGTCATTGGGGGATGTAATTGATTTAAAAGAATTTCCATTCGGGATGAACATGAAACAGCATCCTTGTATTAAGGAAAATGCTCCTAATACTTTAGGAAGACAAAACTATGTGCCCCTATTTTGTAAACCTAAAAATGTTGCTCAACATATTCAAAATTTAGGACTGTTATGTAGAAATAAAGTCCTGATTAACAGAACCATTTTATAGCTTAGGGGTATAATATCTTTTATCTTTTAATTTGTACCAAAATATTTTGAAATAAATTAGCTTTGAAAGCATGGCAGAAAGCGCAATGGTAGCAATAGTTGTCTAGCGTATTTTAGCAAAACTCAAAACTAATTACTCAAAAAGTACTCATAATTTACTGATCATTAAAGCAGAAATTCCATTTCATCAATTAGATAGAGAAGCGAAGATCAGGCAGGCAACTCTTGAGCAATACGAATTGATCGTAATTGGTGGGGGAGTAACGGGTGCAGGTATTGCCTTAGATGCAAGCTTAAGAGGGATCAAGACCTTGCTTTTAGAAAAGGAAGACTTTGCCTCAGGAACGTCCAGTAAATCAACAAAGCTCATTCATGGTGGTCTACGCTATCTAAAACAATTTGAAATAGCGCTGGTTAGAGAATCAGGTTTAGAAAGATCTGTTGCGCACAAGAATATCCCTCATCTAGTGCATCCGGAAAGAATGCTTTTACCTATTGTAGAAAATGGAACCTTTGACAAGTTTTCGGCTAGTTTGGCAATCTCCGTTTATGACTTTTTGGCTGCAGTCCCAAAAGAAGACAGGAAAAAAACTTTCAACAAAGCCAAAACTTCTGATCTTGAACCTTTACTAAAAAAGGACATTTTGAAAGCTGGGATTTTATATTCGGAGTACAGAACAGATGATGCTAGACTAACCATTGAATTAATAAAAGCTGCTCATCGATCGGGTACAAGCATTTTTAATTATATGGAGGTAGCTGGCTTTACTATTGGCGATGACAAAATAGAAGGTGTAAAAGTTATTGATAAGACAACTGGTAAGCAGATAAATTTTAAGGCTGAACAAGTAGTTTCTGCTGCTGGCCCTTGGGTAGATGATTTAAGAAACAAGAATTTATCAAAGAAAGGAAAAAAATTGCACCTGACTAAAGGAGTACATATAGTAGTTCCTCATGATAAATTTCCAATTAAAACATCTATTTATTTTGATGCATTTGACAAGCGAATGCTCTTTGCTATTCCCAGAGAAGGGGTCACTTACATCGGTACATCAGATACCAATTACAATGGAAGTTTGAATCGGGTGAAATGTACTGTTCAAGATGCTCAATACATTCTAAGTCATGTCAATAACATGTTTGACATAAGTCCTTTGAAGCTATCTGATGTTTCATCTTCTTGGGCTGGATTACGTCCATTAATTCATGAAGAAGGAAAATCTCCTTCAGAATTATCTAGATCGGATGAAATTTTTATTTCTGATAATAATTTAATATCAATTGCTGGAGGTAAATTGACGGGGTATCGAAAAATGGCAAAACG
>CALIIW010000240.1 GCA_938018185.1 uncultured Saprospiraceae bacterium | reverse complement strand
CAAAAACAAGATTCCTAAAAACCAAATAGTTACCAATAATGGCAAGTGCCTACCATAGTAATCTCTAAAGGCAATAAGCCAACTGGATGGATCGCTCGTAATTTTTTCATTGTTATTTTGGAGCGTTCTTTTACTTTCACCTTCCAATGGCAGTGTAATCCCATTACTTTTATCCATTGTAAAAACATCGTCCGCCTGGCCAATGCTCAACTCTTTGGCGGCCAATTCGAATCGACTATCTGCCTCCACCCATTGTTGATAGAAAGTTGCAGAAACAGTCAAGAAGAATGTGCACAAAAGACCTACCGCTACAACATACCTAGATTGTGCGGTATAACTTCGCAAAGCAATAAGTATCAATGCCAATAAGATCGCGAAAACAGCTCCTTGCCAAAGACTATGAAGTAAGGTCCAACCGAGTGCTTCAATCGTATGTGGGTTCAAAATATATTCGATCATTTCTTAGTTTTTTTTGAGGTTTCTAATGAATCAATGTAAGCTTTTAGCTCTTTCAACTCCTTAGCATCAGGAGTATGCTGACCCAGTGCTCGCATCACAAGTTTCTTTGCAGAGCCACCAAATGTTTTATCCAAAAAGGAATCAAGAAGCTTGTCCTGAGTAGCAGTTTGTGCAATCACGGCTCGATAGATGTGCTTACGCCCTTCTGAAGAACGGTCTAACATCCCTCGTTCCATCATCACTTGCATTGTTTTTAAGATGGTGGTATATACAACTGGTTTGTCATGATCCAAGGCCTCATGAACGTCTTTGACTGATAAAGGTCCCTTTGTCCAAAGCAGTTGGAGTATGGCTAGTTCGGATGCGGTAGGTGGTGTATTTGATTTATTTTTCATGTTACTACGATTTCTCTCGTACAAATGTACGATAAAAATCGTAGTAAAACAAGTCTTGATTATTTATTATCCTTTGCTGAAGCTTTTAATGAGAGAAATAGTTATACATTTATATAGAAAGTAGGATGGGGTAGTACAGGATATTAATTAAAATAAGCCTTGTTTGTAATCACTTTTGAAATGTGTTTTTGATTATGGAATTAATATAAGGAAAAGTAAAAATAAAAATATGATACTACCGCATAAATCAAATTCAAAAAAAATTGACCTTAAGCTCAGAGCTTACGCTGCTTTAATAATAACAACTAGTTATGCTACCTTAGACAAAATAGATGCTAAGACAAAAGAAATTTTAAAGAAAGGACCACCGACAGGGGTCTACGCATCTGAATTTACGGAACCATACTATACTTTTCTGGATGCAGAAATGGAGGTTGATATTGCAAGCATAAAAGGAGGGGAAATTCCAATTGATAAATTGTCAATGACTCCAATAATTAGAACTGCATATGATATCAGATTTACGAAAGATAAAATATTAAAAGAAAAGGTGTTAAATTCTTTGAGTATAGCCGAGGTAGATATTTTAAAATATGATATTTTATTTTTAGCAGGTGGGTGGGGTGCGGCTTACGATTTTGCGCAGTCCAAAGAACTAGCAGATAAAATAAGTCAAGCGTATTCTGAACAAAAGATTTTAGGGGCAGTTTGTCATGGGCCACTTGGATTTGTCAATGCTAAAAAACCTGATGGCAGCCCATTAATAGAAAATGTAAAATTGACTGGTGTGACTAACCGGCAGTTGAAACAACTATTTGTAAGTGGAACTCCTAAACATCCTGAAACAGAATTGAGAAAGGCTGGTTCTATTTACAGCTATAAAAGTGGTTTGATAGATATGTTTATAAACCATACAGAAGTGGATGAAAAGCATTATATTGTAACGGGTCAAAACCAAAAAGGCGGAACTGAGACCGCCCAGAATGCGATGAAATTGCTTTTGAAACAGAAAAATTAATGTTGCAAAGTGGATTTCCATTTTATTATACAAATAAAATTAATTGATTGTAGAATTGCAGGAAGGAGATCATACTGTAGTTATAACTTCGGGAGTAAGCTATTTAAGATAGAATAAGAAGCTCATACCTAAGCCTAACCAAACACTATATCCATACACTCATTAATCAAGCTCGCACCTTCATCCAAATCTTTTTCTGTATGTGCCGCACTCACAAATCCAACCTCATATCCCGACGGCCCTAAATAAACCCCTCGTTGCAAAAGTTCATGATGTAGCACTTTGAACTTATCCATACTCTTCGGATCAATCTCCGACGCGGCTTTGATTCTATCCCTCGTGAAGGCAATCCAAAAAATAGACCCTATGCTCTGAATATGCATCTCGTATTTCTTTGCATCTGCATGATCCTGTATCTTCTTGATAAAGCCTTGTGTCTTTGCTTCTAACTTCGGATAAAAGTCCTTTTCCAAAAGTTGCTTTAGCGTTGCGTAACCTGCAGCCATGGCAACTGGATTTGCAGATAAGGTACCCGCTTGATAAACTGGACCAAGTGGCGCGACCTTTGACATGATCTCCTTTGAGGCACAATAAGCACCTACAGGCATTCCTCCGCCGATGATCTTTCCATAAGTAATAATGTCTGGTTTAATATTATAATAAGCTGACGCACCTTCAAAACCAGTTCTGAAACCAGAGATGACCTCATCAAAGATAAGCAGAGCGCCATGCTTGTGACATTTCAATCGCAAGCATTCTAAAAAACTCTTATCCTGCAATAGCAGACCATTGTTGGCAGGGATTGGTTCTATAATTATGGCAGCTACCTGATCTCCTATTTTATCCATGGTTTTGTTCAGAAGATCAGAATCCGCTAGTGGAAGTACGATCGTTTCTTCTACAAAGGATTTTGGAATTCCAGCAGAAGTAGATTCTCCAAAAGTAGCAAGCCCAGATCCTGCTTTGACAAGCAAAGAATCTACATGGCCATGATAACAACCTTCAAATTTGATGATCTTGTTCCGTCCGGTATATCCTCTCGCCAGCCGTATCGCTGACATGACCGCCTCCGTTCCAGAACTTACAAAACGGATCATCTCAACAAACCTGTTGTTTTCTATCATTAATTTTCCCAACTCATTTCCTAGTTTAGTTGGCGTACCGAAAGAGGTACCTTTTGAAATAGTTTCTACAACAAATTCTCGAATCTTTGCATTATTGTGCCCTAAGATTAAAGGTCCCCAAGAACAGCAAAAATCTAAGTATTCATTACCGTCTTCGTCTGTGATTTTGCAACCGTTACCTTCTTTGATGAACAAGGGTGGACCAGAAACAGATTTAAATGCTCTAACCGGACTGTTTACACCTCCTGGAAAGTATTGTTTTGCTTCTTCAAAAAGCGCTTTGGATTTTTCTCGACTTCTCATCTCTATTATTCTTTAAGCATACAAAGTTAATAGCATTGGGGAGACAACAAATAATTGCCAGCAATAGATATTGCAATTTTACTATTTCATGATATAAGGATGCTTGTTCATTAATAGTTGCTTGTTGCTTGTTGCTTGTTGTTCGAACGTTCGAATGTTTGCATGTTCGAATAAACTATCTTGATTTTAATCATGCTTTGAGTGAAATATCATATATTCGCAAAAATATTAATACGATGCCGGCCAACCGGGATATTTCTTTGCTTATTGCAGAATTACTTTTGAAACATGACGAGGTTGTTGTTTCAGGTATCGGAACGTTTTTTACCGAAAAGAAAAATCTTGATTTTGAGGAAGATATAATGGGGATAAATCCACCTTCCAGAGCTCTAAGTTTTAGAGACTCTTTCCAAAGCAATGATTCTCTTCTGAATGAAGCCTTTTGTAAAGAACATGAAGTTTCGCAAGAAGCTGCTGCTCAAGCTATAAAGTCTTTTGCCACCAGTGTTCAAAGAGATCTGCTATTATCTAAAGATTGTGATCTACCAGGCTTGGGCGTTTTAAATTTTACTGAACCAAATCAAATAGAACTAGGAATTAGCTATCTCGACCTTGATGCCTCATTTTTTGGCCTTTCTAAATTGAATTACCAGCCGATAGTTAGAGAAAAAAGTACTTTGGCGGAAGAAGTGTTCAACAAAAAAGAATCTATTAATAAGGAAGAGATTGTTGAAATCAAAAAAGAAACAGAAAAAGCAAAATCATGGTCTTTTGAAAATAGCATCTTGAATAAAGTAGCTTATGTAGTGGTTTTCCTGCTTTCTTTTGGCTGGTTTATTTTGGCTAACCAAGGGCACGATAAAAGGGACAAGGAAGTAGCATTTAAACCTGTTCCTACTAGAATAAATGTGGCACCAGCCAAAGAATCCTTAGAGGATATAAAATTGCAGCCGCAGTTATCCGAAACGACAAAGCATTCAAATACAAGAATAGAGGAGCATTTGCCTTTTGAAAACATCATGCTTTACGCCTTTTCAGATCCTCAAAATATTGAAAAAGCAAAAATTCGTATCGAAGCACTTGGCTATGAACCTATTTTAAACCAAGAACAAGGACTACAAACCATTCAGATTAAATTAGAATATCAAAATCAAGAGGATTTTGATTCAAAATTTAATGAGATCAAATCAAACATTACCACCAGAGCTTACATTATTACCGAATAAGCTTAATTTCACCACTAATTACAATTTATCTTGAATTTCAGAATAGTAGCCAACTACTAAACTGTCTTTAGACTCCTTCAATTAATACGAAAAGCTTTACATATGATTTTAGATACCTTACCAAATATCAAATATCTAGACTCCGGTCAATTTTTCTTGATCGCAGGACCTTGTGCTGTAGAAAGCAAAGATTTATGCTTTGAAATCGCGGAAAGAATGATTGAAATTTGTGAGGAGTTAAAAATCCCTTTCGTTTTTAAAGGTTCTTATAAAAAAGCCAATAGATCTCGCCTAGATTCCTTCACTGGGATAGGAGATGAGAAAGCATTGGGCATTCTAAAAGAAGTTAAAGAGCATTTTTTAGTACCTGTCACAACTGATGTCCATTCAGCGGAAGAAGCTACAAGAGCTGCTGATTTTGTTGACGTTCTTCAGATTCCTGCTTTCTTGTGCAGGCAAACTGATTTGCTTGTCGCTGCAGCGAAAACGCAGAAATTAGTATCTATAAAGAAAGGGCAATTTATGAATGCAGAATCGATGAAGCATGCTGTTGACAAGGTGAAAATGTCTGGCAATGAAAAGGTTTGTCTAATAGAAAGAGGAACAACCTTTGGCTATCAAGATTTAGTTGTCGACTTCAGAGGCATTCCTATCATGCAGGATCTAGAAGTACCAGTTGTACTCGATTGTACGCATTCACTACAAGAGCCAAATCAAAGTGTAGGCGTAACAGGTGGCAAGCCGAGATTTATAGAAACAATAGCAAAAGCTGGAATTGCTGTGGGTGTTGATGGACTTTTTATAGAAACGCACCCAGATCCTTCGATTGCCAAATCAGATGGCGCCAATATGATGGCCCTTGATAATATGTCACAATTGCTTTCAAGATTAACAAAAATTAGGAAAATTATTGCAAATGAAGAATAATATTTTGCCTTAAGTTGCATTTGTAAACTTTAATCTGTACATTAACAGTATTACCAAAACATATTAGATATGAAAGCATCAAATTTTTTCTCAACAATCCTCCTCTTACTATGCTGCCAATCTTTGGCTTTAAGTCAAATGGCAAGCAAAACGCTAGTGAAATCTTTTAATTTACAAGGATTACAGACGATTGATCTCCAACTTAATGGAGATGTACAGATTGTAGAATGGGATAACGAAATAGTTAGAGTGCAAATGACTATTACTTCAGATAATATGGCTGAGTCAACGCTTAAGTCTTTAATAAAGGCTGGCAGATACAACCTTAAATCTGAAGAAGGAACTGATGCAATGAAAATTTATTTACCAGGAATAGAAAGAGAAATTCGTATCAAGGGCACCCCAATCCAGGATGATATCACGTATGTTATCAATGTTCCTTCAAGTGTTTTTGTAAAGCTTGCTGATGATACAGCTGCTGCATTCGAAGTGAAACCAGAATAATATTTTACAAAGCATATACGAAATGATAATACGTTATCGTTTAAGGCATATAGAGTTTACTCTTTATGCCTTTTTTTATTTGACTTTCTAGCGTTTTCTATCTATTTTGAGAGAACAATTTTAGCCAGACTTACACTAGTACAAACACGATTATGAACAAGTATCTTACAATACTCTGCTTCCTCTGCTTTTATGTATCTATAAATGCACAACACGAAAAAATAATTCACAAATCCTTTGATATAGAAGATGCAAGCACAATTAAGCTTAACATCTATGGCGAGCATGTATTCGAAAAATGGGAAGGAAATACCATTCTTACAGAAACAACTGTCAAATTACATGATGCTTCTCCTGCTGTCTTCAAATATTACTTAAAAGAAGGTCGATATGAAGTCATAGGAGCTTTAGATAATAATGTTCTCAACATTTCTTCCGTAAAAATGGATAGAAATCCTATCAAAACTAAAAATGGAGTTTGCTACGAATTTGTAAATACCATTGTCTACTATCCTGAAGATTTCAGCGTCTCTGGATCTAAATCCTTAGTTAAATCTCAACAAGTATCTGTGTCTCTTCCGGTTGAAGAAACAACTGATGAAACGGAGAACTAAGTTTATTAGCCATTAGCCATTAGCCATATGCTATAGCCATTTGCCAA
>CALIIW010000239.1 GCA_938018185.1 uncultured Saprospiraceae bacterium | reverse complement strand
AAATTGCTAATAATATTAGAAGAAAATTACTTTTGTAATAATGATTCTGTTTGACTTTTATAGATACATATAAATAGTCATGTGAAAATTTTAGCTCAGCTTAATCACAACAGATTTTACTCTTCTTTGCATTTTTCCATCGTCTCCTAGATTTTCTAAAATCAAACTTTTGGCAAGCTCATTTTCAAACAAATCCTCCATGTTGTTGAATCTCCCAACAGGAATTTGTTCTTTTTTGCATGCAGTTAAGAAATCATGACTCTCCAATCCACCAATTTTTTTAGATAAAATGGCGTTCAATTCAACTTGGTTTTCTAATCTATTTTGATTCTTTTCAAATCTTGAGTTAGTCGCGATTTTAGGAATGTTCAATAACTTACAAAGTTTAACAAATTGACCATCTGTTCCAATAGCCAAAATTACTTGCTTCCCATCTAAACAACTTATAAGATCACCATACGGAGCTATGTTTGGGTGCAGCAATCCCATTGGTTCTGGAATTTTATTATTCATTAAATAATTTGTTGCCTGATTTGCCAAGGATGCAATAGCGGATTCATATAAAGAAGTACTTACAAAAGAACCTTGACCGGTCTGGTATTTTTTTATAATGGCAAGTAAAAGCCCTTCTTTCAATTGATGCGCGGTTATCACATCAATTAATGCCACAGGAATTTTGCTATATTGACCTTTTGACAAACCACACATTGACAGGTAGGCTGTTTCTGCTTGTAAGATCACATCAAAGGCTGGTCTTTCATCATTTCCTGGATAAGCATCGATTTGCCCGTAAATAATATCTTCTTTTATTCCTTTTATAGATTTATAGTCCAAACCAAATCTAATAGCTGAATTTTTCTTAAAATTACTGATCACAATATCCGCTTCTTTCAAAAGCTCATATACTTGGGACTTATCTTTTGAATCATTTAAATCTAAAAACAAGTGCTGCTTATTCCAATTTACTGCACAAAAATAAGCGGAATAAGAACGATCTTGGTCTTCTGTCTCTGTTTTCCACGAACGGGTCATATCTCCACCCGTTGTTTTGTTTTCAATCTTTATAACATCGGCACCCAGTTCAGAAAAGAACATACCCACTGCAGGCCCAGCCAAAACAGAGGCAAGCTCTACAACCTTTAAATCTTTGAAAAAATCCTTCATTCCTTAATACTTTTTAAGAACAAAAATAATTAAACGTTTGAACCTAAATGATTTAACCTTCAAATGCAAAAAAAAATTAACCTATTGGTAAATTCCTCTTAACTGCTTTTAACATGTATGTCAACTATCTTTAATTAGAAAAATCAAATTATGACAAAGAAGTTAACTGTTCAAACTTACCTTATTTATTTATTTCTTTTGATAATAAGTCTATTCATTTTATCCTCTTGTACACCAGAAGCTGGATGTACGGATCCTTTTTCCGAAAATTTTAACCCTTATGCAGAAGTAGATAATGGTAGTTGCATTCCATTAACCCGCAAATTTGAAGGCATCTATCAAGCTGAAGAGGTTTGTGAATTTGAAAGCTATTTTTATAATATGGAACTTCGAGCAACTTATAATGCCCCTTTAGAATTGGTCATATCCAATTTTGGGAACTTTGGTGTTGATATTTTTGCTGTTGCCAATGGGTTTCGCTTAGACATTCCATTTCAATCTTTTTATGATAATGGACAACTTGTAGAAATCTCTTCTGGCGTAGGAGAACTAATAGGATCAGAACTTAGAATTACCTATGTGTATGGCGAGAACGGGGTTCCAATTGAGGTATGTGAAATATTTGGATTTTAGAGCTTATTTGACTTTTATATAGGCTTTAAGAACAGACCTAATCTTATTATCGAAAATACTTCCTCGGTGACTGTCTCCTTCTATTCTATGAAAATCTATTTTATCAGGATAGGTTTTCTTTAAGGCCTCAGAAGAACTGATAGGAATTAGTTCATCATCCGTTCCATGAAAAATGATAATTGGGCAATCGACTTTGGCTATATTTTTATCATTTCTAAATTTGTATTTCATAATAAAGGAAGGAGCAATGGGAAAAAATCTATTTTTCATATCAATTAAACTCTTGAACGGAGCAACCATAACCAATGCTTTAAGTTTGTATTTAGTAGCCAAATAAGAAGCCATACCTGTACCCATGGAATATCCGATAATAATGATTTGATCGGAACTATAAATCTTTAGCATTTCCTTCAAGACTACTTCCATGTCATCATTCATTTGCTTTTCAGACCTAAGCTTGCCATCACTTTTACCAAAACCTCTATAATCAGGTAGATAAATGTCGTATCCCAAGTTTTGGAAGTTGCCAGTTTGTCCAATGCATCTGCGAATGGACCCCCTATTGCCATGTAAATATAAGATGGCACCATCCTGAGGCTTTGACTCAATGGTCAAACAGCTCAATTCTACCCCTTGTTCAACAGGAATCTTAATTTCATTTCCTTTATAAAACTGATGGCTAGAGGCTAACTTATAAGGTTTAAAAAAGAGTCTTTCTTGGGCAAAAAACAAGCCTATACATAGGATTATGTATAAAAAAAATAAAGCTTTTAGTATTTTGCCAAGCCATTTCATTTAAGGATCTTTTACACAAATTTAATTTTTAATATTTAAAGTTTTCAATTATGGAAAAAGCGATGGCTACAATGCTTAAAAACTTAAAAATCAATACGGGGAAAGACCTAAAACAATGGGTACAAATCGTAAAGAAGCAACAATTAGAAAAACATGGCGAGCGCATCAGATTTCTTAAAGATGCGCATGGCTTCACACATGGATTCGCTAATCTGGTAGCTCATTATACTACAAGACCACTTCCAGGGGAAGAAAAAGCAGAGGCTATTGACCTAGTAGCTATACAATATGAGAAAAAGCCTGATCTAGTTCCCATTTATAATAAGTTGATTAAGGAGGTTAAAAAGTTTGGCAAAGATGTCGAGATAGCTCCTAAAAAAGCCTATGTAAGTTTGAGAGTAAAAAAACAATTTGCATTGATTCAAGCATCAACAAAAACGCGAATAGATGTAGGAATACAGATAAAAGATAAGCCTTTTACGGCCAGATTAGAATCTTCTGGGTCATTTAATACAATGGTTAGTCATCGTGTCAGAATTGAATCAATCAAAGATGTTGACAAGGAATTAATTACATGGTTGAAAGAAGCTTATTCAAAAGCCAAATAGTTTGATTCATTTTATCCAATAAATCCTATATCTTGTTGTTCTTAAGATGATATCTGAAGTCCTTCATTAAAAATGATAGAAATAGTTTTACATACTGGCAGCAATATTGGCAATAGAAAAGCCAATTTGGCCAAGGCTAATTATTTGATTGAACACCATATTGGAAAGATAAAAAGATCTTCAGCTTTCTATGAAACAGAAGCATGGGGATATAAAAACCAAGATGATTTTTTAAATCAGGCACTCTTGGTCGAAACTAATTTGGCTGCTGAGTATGTTCTAAATAATATTCACAGAATAGAACAGAATTTAGGAAGAATAAGAGGAGAAAAATGGAGGGAAAGAAGTATTGATATCGATATTCTTTTTTATGGTAAAAATATTATCAAATTAGAATCTTTGACTATACCTCATAAGCACTTAGAATCAAGAAATTTTGTTTTAATACCATTGAATGAGATTCTTCCGAATTTCATACACCCTGTATCAAAGAAAAAAGTTTCTGAGTTATTAAGAGAAAGTACAGACAATTCTACAGTGAAAAAATGGACCCAAAGTGAAGCCTAATTACATAAAGCAATGCCCTTGAACACAGCGTATCAGTTTATTGCCATCGAAGGAAATATTGGAGCAGGTAAGACAACACTGAGTAAGATGTTGGCCAAAGAACTGAATGCTAAGCTGATTTTGGAACAATTTTCTGACAATCCATTCTTGCCACATTTTTATGAGAATCCCGAAAGATTTGCTTTTCCTGTGGAGTTGTTTTTCATGACTGAAAGGCACAAGCAGCTACAAGAAAATTTATTACAAGCGGAGCTATTTTACGATTTAAATATCTCTGACTACTATTTTATTAAGACCTTATTATTTGCAAAGAAAAATCTAACGGAAGAAGAATTTAGATTATTTAGCAGGTTGTTTCATGTTTTAAATTCTACTTTTCCTAACCCAGATCTATTGCTCTACTTGCATAGACCTGTTGATGTACTTTTAAAAAACATTGAAAAAAGAGGTCGGGAATATGAGCAAAAAATTACTGCTGATTATTTACTTGGTGTGCAAGAAGCATATTTTAATTACTTTAAAACAGTAAATGACATCCCAATACTCATATTAAACCTAGGAGATAATCACTTTAATGAAACAGAAAATGAATTTAAATTTATTCTTGAAGTTTTAAAAAAAGAATATACTCCTCAGACGCATTATTTAAATATCCTCTAAAGGCGTTTCCATCAGTTCAGCAATCAAATAAATCACTAAAGCTTCGTCTTCATTGTTTATGCCAATCTTATTTAATGTAAAATGGAAACAGTCATTGTAAATTTCAAATAAATTTCTTTCGTTGGATAAATCAAGGCCAGTGTTATATTTAAAATTACTCCCACGCTGCTCAACTAAATTTTGAGCATCAAGCTCATTAAGACTGACAATCAGCTTGTTAGTTATCCTCGTCCATGCTTCAAAGTGCAATTGTAGCGCTTCAGACCAAGTATGAATGGGTTTAATTTGTTCAATGGTTTTAAGAATGCCTACTTCTTCTTGATACATGGCTTTTATTTTTAGCAGGTCTATATCTTCTGGCAAGAAAGATTTCCAGTGTTTGAAGTAAAGACTCAGACAGGCTCTTTGTTTGACATTATCCAGACTTATGTTTTGGAACAAGGTTTTGCCCATGAATACGGCAATACTGAGCAAATCTTCGTATTCAAATGCCTCTTCGTGGTTTATGAGTAAATTTAGAATAGACTTTGAGCTTTCAGTAAAAAAACTTCTTATTCGAGGAATTACATGGGCACCACCAAATCTTTCTACTTGAAAGCTTGAGCTTTCTGTTTTTATAAAGTTGAGACCAACTAATTGTTCTTTAGAAATAATAAATGCTTCTTCATCAGAGGTAGCAATACGTAATTTAAATTTTGATCCTTGTTCTTCAATTCTTAAAAAATCAAATTCAATTTCACTTTGAACTAGCAAAATTAGTTCTTCTTTGTTTTCATAAACAAAAGAAAGCCAGTCAGTTTTTAGTGGAAGGCTGAAATCTTGATAAGTTATTGATTGTGTTGTTGACATTGTTCGTTGTTCGTTGATTGCCTATTCTGTTAATCGGTTAAACTACTTTTTTAGTTTTTCGTTTTAGAAATGTTTCGGAAGCTATCATCGCTCTTTGGCATTGCTTAAAGCTTCAGAAACAGAAGTTACGTTTGATTATTCGATTGTTAATCAAAGATACTATAGAATTTTGTAACTCTTTACTATTTTTTCATTATGCAATTGTGCATACTAAATTCAAAAATACATGTCTCCTATTTATCCTTTTGCTTTCTGCAAATGTATCCGCTCAGAATTTGGTCCCAAACGGAGATTTTGAAAGCTTAATAAATTTACCAATAAAACCAAATCCTAAAAATAGCTTTCAGTTTGAACCATTGAGTGGCTACAAGCCCTATATTTATAATATTAATAATTGGTTTGCTGCGACAAAATCTACGCCTGATCTTAGGATAAAAGATCTAAATCAACTTAGGATTTGTAACAAGACGTATGAGCATTGTAATCGAGCGAAGAGTGGTTCAATTTGCGCAGGTATAATTACTTATCAGAACAATTCCACCTTTACTACCTATCGAGAATATCTAGAGGTAAAATTAAAAAAGAAATTAGAAATTGGGAAAACTGTAAATATTGAATTCTGGGTAAGAAGAGAACGAGAGGCCAAGTTGGTCACCAACAACCTTGGTTGCTACTTTTCAGAGAAGAAAGTGTTTGCAGAAATTGAAGACGCTATAAAGGTAAGTCCAAACTTTAACCATTCAGAACTCATCAACCAAGAGGACACAAAATGGACTAAAATTTCTGGAAAGATAAAGCTTGATAAAGCATATGAATATTTGACGATTGGAAATTTCTTTGACAATGAAGGAACCACGGTAGAAGAATATGAAAATTACTTTGGCAATGCTTACATCCCACCCTATGCGTATTATTTAATTGATGATGTGAAATTATGGTACGAAGGGACAGAGCCTACTTCTCCAAAAATAGTCGTAAAAAAAGTAAGAGAAACAAAACCGAGAATATATACCAAAGAT